>JBAQEN010000392.1:0-7916 GCA_049286765.1 Methylococcaceae bacterium | reverse complement strand
ATGACACAAAAGAACATCGGATTGATGCTCAAAAATCGGCCTATTGGTCAGTTCTTATCGCTTTAGAACAGCTCTTCTTTTGGGCATGAACAATATAACGCAATATGAATTACAGATGCGAATTCATTCGTTTAATATACCGTCGGTTAAGCTCGCATAAATGCCGGCCGGGGTATTTTATTAACAATAAATCAATTAGCTTAGATTGTATAACTTGATCGCCCTGGACATGATGAGCATGGCGGCAAGGTTCCTGAAGGAAAAACAATACCGCCACGATTTTCATATGCTAGCCAGAGGACTAACGAACTATTGTTGGATCATCCTTTTTTGGCTCATCCTTCTTCGGATGTTCTACTGATTCGCCTTGTTCAACCTTGCTCTCGGATATAACCGGGGCAGCTCCTCCTGGCGTAACCACCTTCATGAAAGTAAAAGCTGTGGAACCAGTCAGGATACTGCAAGTATCAGGGACATCGCTGCCTCGAAGAGGTATCATTTTCCCATCTATGAATGTCCCATTGGTGCTTTCCAGATCTACCGCCTCAAATACCCCATGCCGGCACAGAATAAGAGCATGTGACGCAGATAATTTTGGATCATTAGGGATATAAATATCACATTGAGGATCACCCGGCTCACGATTGACGGTTCCAGCGCCAATATAGTTTTTGCCTTCCCTGACAGGAAATATCTTGCCTTCTGGATGGCCCAATATGTTATAGCTGATGAGAACCCCCATAATCTTTCGTTTATCGCCTTGCCCTCCATAACCGCCAACATTTGGGGATGGTGTTTGTTGTGGCATGGGTTTTGTTTCACGGCGACTATTAGAGACGGATTCTCCTACGCTGGTTTTTCGGGAATCTGAGAATGTTACGGATTCAGGCTCCCGGTATGCTGATTGTTCACGAGACTTTCTTTCTCCCTCACAGTAGGGACAGACATCCCAGTTTGGATCCATTGGATGCCTGCCTGAAGGACAACGGCGCCCGCTATTCTGATTTGCGCTTTGCATTTTCCTCTCCTAATTGAAATAAAGCAGTAATGACTTTGTAGAATCTTTTATTATGAATTTCCTGTTAATTTTCTATCAATTTCAAAGACGATTTGCCGATTTGAATAACATCTCCTGGTAGAACCTTTGCTGCCCCGCCCTTCACAAGTTCACTGTTTAGAAGAGTACCGTTAAGGGAGTGTTGATCAGATAAGAATAATTGACCATTTTCATAGTTAAGCACAGCGTGATTTCCGGATATATAATCGTCATCGTGTAAAACCAGGTCATTGTCCAGGTTGGCTCCGATTCGAAAAAGCTGTTTGTTTATCGGAATTTTCTGGCCTTTGAGTGGCCCTTCCAGCACAACCAACGTCAGTTTTGTCTGGTTTTGGCTTTTTTGGAGAACCTTGAAAGCAGTGATAACCTCGGTTTGTCTCGGTTTTGGTTCTTTGGGTTGTTGGGTATCTGGTTTCGGGCCAGGTTCCACTGGCTTTTTAGTTATATCCGTATCCCCGCAAGTTGCTATTGTCTGATGTTTATTGCGCTGGTAATATTTCCAAAAAATAAATAGCAGAATAGCTGATATCAAGCCCAAGCCAAAATAAGGAAATAATTCTTTCCATTTCACAGTCTCGTCAGTGTCAGCCTTTTTGACGGGCGGCTGTGGGGTGGTCTCTATGACAACTGGGTTCCCGGTCTCCCTGATCGGCATAGGGATGTCCTTGGAAATGGCAGCACTCAAGGTCAAGCTGTCATTTTTTTTGAATTTTAAGACGGCATTTTTTAACGGCGGCTTTTCTGTGTCTGATTTATACCTGAAATAGACGACCCACGTATTCTCTATAAAGTTTTTGTGAATTTGAATAATTGCATCTTTCAGATTCGTTGTTTGGGGAATAAATTGGCCACCTGTGGCGTCGGCTAACCGGCCAAGCGACTCGGAATATTGTTTCGGAATAACGCCTTGAGCTATAGCATCAATGGGAATACCATACTTCCTCGATAAATTAATCACGTCGTCAGCGCTTTTATCACTGCCCTCATCTTTTCCATCAGAAATAACTAATATACGCCGGTACACGGCAAACTTATCTTTGTTTAGCGTATTGAGTGAGTCGAAAATGGCTCGATATAACAGTGTTTGTTTGCCCTGACTTTTCAACTTGCGGATGGTCTTTTTAAGGGCAACTATATCATCAGTAAAATCCGATTCGATAGTGACTTTGTCTGCAAATGACACTATTCCGAATTTGTCTTCCTTTCGGGTTAATTTGAGTTTATCGAAGTCGATTAGCGCATTCCGGATTCCAGGAAGAGTTTTTTGTATGGAGCCGCTCACATCTAGGCAAATCAACAAGTCGAATCCCCGGCTCGACTCTTTGAAAGATTTGATTTCATCGGCCTCCTGCCTCAAGACGTTGTTAGCCTCGTCTAACAGCTGAAAATCCGATGCTTTAGGAGTCGTATCTATTCCTTCGGGTAGGGTAATGATGAACGATACTTCATCTTTTTGATCCGTGTATATCGAACCCACTTGCAGTTGTTCTGCAAAAGCGGATGTGCAAAATAGGAAGATAGATAAACCGATTCCTGCTGGAAACTTGATATTCATCTTAACGTCAGGCCTGATGTTTAAGTTAATAACAATACGTCCCCACCACCAGAACGGGATACAGGAACGGCCTTATTTGGATACTACCACATCTTTTGTTACTAGAAAACATATTTATCCCAAAGAATGTAACATCGGCTTTAAGTATAAAAAAATATTTAGCATGAGTGTAAGCCAATGATTTTTAACTTACTCTTAAGCCATTATCAGCTTTATGTTTTGTAAAGGCTGTTAATAGATGAAACCAGAAGCTGAGGCGGCTTATTTTTTAGTGTTTCATTTTGTTTATCCAAAATTCAATTCCTGATACACTCGAATTAGGAGTAATGGATTTGATTCCAGGGATGATACAGAGCTAATAATTTTAATGACCAAAATTTAAATAAAAGATAAAGGGATTAACATGGTTTTTCCTTCTCCTCGATCCTGTTTTAGAAAGAATTTGGATTGTTCAAACTCGCCACAACTTTGGTTTCTTAATACTTCTAAACAATAGATCAATTAATATGGGGCAGTAAGTAACAATGGGCTTGTATTCAGAACAACGGCTGAAACACTATGTCATCAAGGAGCAAATAGCCAGCGGCGGTATGGGTGAGGTTTGGCGCGCGTGGGATGATATGCGTAATCAATTTGTTGCTATAAAAGCTATTAACGATGATTTGTTTTTTGATGCCAATTTTTCCAAGCGATTTTTGGATGAAGGCCGCAGGCATTTAAAACTGATACATCCCAATATTGTTTCTGTGTTTGATGTATTTAAAGCTGACAATCAAAACTGTCTCGTCATGGAGCTTATCGAAGGTGTCTCGCTCGCTGACTTTATCAAAAGTCGGCCAAAGGGGCGGTTAAGCATTTCAGAGGCGATACCTATTATTCAGGATTTACTGAATGCCTTAAATTATGCTCATATGCATGGAATCATCCACCGGGATGTAAAACCATCTAATGTGTTACTGGATAAAAATGGACGAGGTTATTTGATTGACTTCGGCATAGCCTTGGCTATAGGCGAGGATCGCCGGACTCGCACGGGTCAAACGATTGGAACCCCCCATTATATGAGCCCTGAACAAATTACCACACCCCACGAAATCGATCATAGAACGGATGTCTATAGCGTAGGCTGCGTTTTTTACGAAATGCTCTGTGGGCGTCCGCCCTTCATTGCCGACTTTGGGACAACAGGCGATGTTGATTTTGCCATAAAAAGAGCCCATGCAACCATGCAGCCGATTCCGCCCGCAGAGCTGGTTAGCACTATTCCAGCTCACATCAATGACGTTATCATGCTGGCCTTGCAAAAAAAACCGGACAATCGCATACCCGGCTGCCAGGAGTTCATGAGGCTTTTGAGCGAAGAGAACATGAATCGGATAAAGAAGAATAGAGTCCGCTGGATTTATTTTATTGCGCTTATATCGGCTCTACTCTTGCTGGTATCGATTATGCTTTTTAATCATTAACAGGCGAAGGCAACGCCGGGAGTAGCTCGAACATCCTTAGACGCAACTCAAGAGTTTTTACTTTTTTTTTAAGGGTTGACACCTTTTCTTCCGATTTTCTAACCCTTTGATTGACAGTAAGCCATCGTTTTTCGGCTATTTTTTTTTCTTGATTGCTGATTCTCAATTTCTTTTCCAATTTCTTTTTTGCCTGGATTTCCGCAACTAATTGGTTTTTCAGCTTTTTGATATTATTGGCTGCTTGCCTTTCAGCATTTTTTGTAGCTGCAAGCTCTAAATTGAAACTTGATAGGCTGGCCTTGAGTTTTGTAACTTGCCCGTCAAGTTCTTTAATTTTTGTATTTTTCTGTATGAGTTCACTCTCGTTTTGATTGTTAGCTTTGCGTAGAGCCGAGACAGTATCCTCGCCGGTGTTTTTGGCTAACATATAAGTTGAGACGCCTGATGCTCCTCCTAAACCAGCGATAAGAACAGCGATAAAAATCGAGTTGAATCTGTCTTTTTTACGCATTTCGGATCGTTGTCCGTACTTCACAAACTGAACGGTGACATTATCATCGCCGCCTTTTTGTAGCGCCAGATTGATCAAACGGTTAACGGTTTCCTGTGGCGATGATGAAGCATTCATCACAGCTTCGATTTCCTGGTCTTCAACATACCCGGAAAGCCCATCAGAGCAAAGCAGAATGCCATCGCCCTCTTTAAGAACCAGATCGGAACTAATATCCATAGTTACCGTAGGGCGATGTCCGATAGCGCGTTCCAGCAGACTGGAGGACGGATGGTTGCGGGCTTGTTCCTGTGTCAGCATACCTGCGTCAACCATTCTTTGAACCTGAGTATGGTCTTTCGTCAACAACTGAAGTTTTCCATCACGAAATAGATAGGCCCGGCTGTCTCCTACATGGGCAATCTTCGCTATTTGTCCAGAAATCAGTAAAATGACGGCTGTTGAACCCATTCCCTCAGTCGCAGGATCGCCTGCATGAGCTTTATCAAAGACATCTTTGTTGGTTTTGTCGAAAGCGTCCCTGATGGCGTCTTCCATCCTGATATCTTCAGAAGCTTTAGTAAGATACTGTTCGAGTCCCTGGACAGTTAATTCGGCGGCTTGAGCTCCGCCTGCATGGCCGCCCATGCCATCTGCTACAATGTAGAGTTGTCCCCAGGGTACCGGCGTCCAGCTCATCCGATCCTGGTTTTCTTTACGGACATATCCTGTTTCGGTACCTGCGCCTACTTCCCAGTTCAGTTTGTTAGGTTTCATATTTCCACCAGAATAGTGTTTCTTCGTCTGTCTTAATAACACGTGATGATATCGTGATATTTTTTGCATTTAACAAAGGTCAATCTAAATTTACGTACTCTCGAAAACTATATACTGATTATACACGCCATATTAATACAGTATCATATCCGCTCGGCTATGTAGGTTGTTTTTGCAACAAACCGGATGTTGTGAGTTATATACCGGTAGTGATAGCATGGGCTGCGATGTAGCTTTTTCTATGATAAATATTTTTTGCGCTGGTTTTTGATTGGACTATCGGAGAAGCGGACGTGATTGGAAAAACCTTGGGAAACTTGAAGATAGTTTCAAAAATTGGTGAGGGCGGTATGGGCGTCGTATATCTTGCCGAGCATCTTGCTTTAAAAAAACCATTTGCAGTGAAAAGTCTTACTGCGGCGCTGACTGAAAATCCTGGTTTTCGCGATCGCTTTTATCAGGAAGCTGTTAGCCATGCCTCGCTTGATCATCCAAATATTGTTCATGCTACCGATTTTTTTGAGGAGAGCGGCCAGTTTTTCTTTGTTATGGAGTATGTATACGGTCAGGGGTTGAATGATCTTATCAAAAAAAAGGGAAAATTGACCGAAAAAGAAACCTTATCAATTTTTAAAGGTATTCTAAGTGGACTTGATTTTGCCCATAGCAAAGGGGTAATTCACCGGGATGTGAAACCCTCCAATGTAATAGTCGATGAATCAGGTAGAGCAAGAATAACAGATTTCGGTATAGCCATTCTGGTTGGTGAAAAGCGGCTCACGGCTACAGGAGCCAATGTCGGGACTGCCTGTTATATGAGTCCTGAGCAGATATTGCATCCCAAGGCCATCGATCATCGCAGTGACGTTTATTCGGCCGGTATTGTCTTGTATGAAATGCTTACTGGCGATGTGCCTTTTGATGGCGAAACGGAGTTTACTATTAAAAATAAGCAGGTAAAGGAATCTGTTCCGGACCCAGCAAAGAAAAATCCCCAGATTACAGCCCAGCTCAAGAAAATAATGCTGAAAGCACTGGAAAAAAATCCGGATAAGCGATTTTCGAGTTGCGGTGAATTTCTGCTGGGCATTGAGGATTATGAGAAAGCAATTGAAAAGATCAAACCCGGGCCACGATCAAAATTACCTTGGGTATTTGCATTTCTAGCTGTACTAAGCATGCTAGGTATCGCTTATTGGCTTATCGAAAATAATCGAAAATCCCCTATTCAGGTACAAAACGATGAAAAAGGTTTGCATGAAGCGGCTTATATCTGGATTGAAAGCGCTACAGAAAAAGCGTCATTTTTATGCAAAGAAATTAAGATGCTGAAGTACAAACAACAAAGATTAGAAATTGGAATAAATTCAGTAGGTGATACGGCTGATCTTGATTCGCTGAAAAAACAAATCAAGGAACACGAAAATAACATTCTTGAATTTATGGGCAGTTATTCCGACTTTATTGCCAAACTAAGTGGTGTGAAATCGGCCATTGTTGACAAAGAGCTAAACAATTACAATGAATCACTGGCACAAAAAGCGCTTTACCCCCGAATCAAGATAACTCAAATTGTACAGCATGATTATCAGGAATCGCTAAAAGGGAAGTTGAATGTGAATATCGATGTTATGGAAGGGCTTTGCACAGGGCCGTGATTAGGCTTACCACTTACACATTAATCTATTTTCAGCACCTTGGCGCCGCGGATTTTTCCGGTCTTCAGCTCGAGCAATGCTTCGTTTGCCTGCTCCAGTGCAAACATCTGGATATCGGGCTTGAGATTCATTTCAGCCGCAAGGCTCAAAAATTCCTTTACATCGTTCCGGGTAATATTGGCAACACTCTTTATTTCTTTCTCCTGCCAAAGGTGAAGCGGATAATCCAACTTTAGCAGACTATGCTTGTCACCTTCTTTGCGGATAGCATTAATCACCAGCCTGCCGCCGGGTTCCAGGTTTGCCAAAGCCTCAACGATGGGCTCCCATGCCGGCGTCGTATCAATAATACTGTCCAGCTTATGCGGCGCCTGTTCAGCTGTATCTCCTGCCCACACCGAGCCCAGCTCCCTGGCAAATGCCCTTTCCTCCGCGCTTCGGGTAAAAACATATACTTCGGTATTCGGGTATCGGTATTTGACCATCTTTAATACCAGATGACCTGATGCGCCAAAGCCTGTTAAACCCAGACGTTGCCCATCTTTTAGGCCCGTTAATCGTAGCGACCGGTAGCCAATTGCGCCGGCACAAAGCAAAGGGGCGGCTTGCGCATCGGAAAAGACCGGCGGGATTGCATAAGCGAAATTTTCTGTAACAGTCATATATTGGGCATATCCGCCATTGGCATCTCGACCCGTCGCCTCGAAAGACTGACAAAGATTTTCATTGCCTGACAGACAGAATTTACAGGTTCCGCAAGCAGAGAAAATCCAGGCGACTCCTATCCGGTCTCCTGGTTTAATGCCGCTTACCTTACTGCCGACAGCTTCAACCAGGCCTACTACTTGATGTCCGGGTACTACCGGTAATTGCCGGGGTGGAGTGCGCCCCTCAATTTCATCAAGTTCGGTAT
>JBAQEN010000391.1:0-2065 GCA_049286765.1 Methylococcaceae bacterium | reverse complement strand
AGCGCAACCGTTCTGCGATCCCAGCCAAATGTCTTTTCGGCCAAGTGCGGTTTCGAATTCAAGTAATCAATGGCTACTTGCGCTTGAAACGCACGTCTTTTTGCGCCAGTTAATTTTTTAGCGGCATCTTTGATCCTATAAAAATCAGTCGAGCTTAAAGTTATAATCTGAAGCAACCGAATTACTTGAGCTCAGCCATGGTATTACCGCCTAAAGTTATTCACCCAAAGGGTGACACAAAATTAAGCCTTAAAAAGCGTGAAATCAGCGCACTCGTTGCCGATACATTTGACGGGAAAATTCATATTGAATGGGATCCGCAAGCCCAAGTCACCCCCTTGGGACAACTGCCGTTTTTTATCCAGTTTTTAAAAATGGGGCATTTATTCGAACCTTGGGTTGATGAATGTCCGTTGCGCTATGCCAGTAATAACGCACCCAAAAAAGTCAATATCCTGGGATCGTTGTTACTGTCAATCCTTGCGGGTCATAACCGCTATGCGCATATCACCAGCTTAATGGGGGATACTGTCAACACCCAATTATTAGGCATGACTAAAGTGGTCAGTGATGACAGTGCTCGCAGAGCGCTGTGGAAGATAGATGAGGAAGAAGGTATCCATTGGCTGCAAGAGCAAATGGCTTATTGCTACACGCCCTTGCTCAGTCAACCGTGGATACTGGATGCAGATGTGACGGTTAAAACCTTGTATGGCAAACAGGAAGGTGCTGTGGTTGGTTATAATCCGCATAAGCAGGGCCGTCCTTCGCACACCTATCACACGTATATGATCGCGAATCTGCGCTTGATCCTTGAGGTTGAAGTTCAGGACGGCGATCAAAGTTCAGCTGCCTATTCCGCGCCAGGCTTATGGGCCTTACTGGACCGTATGCCGCGCACGAGCTGGCCCGCTTTTATTCGGGGCGATTGTGATTGGGGTAGCGACACCATCATGACCGAAGCCGAGCAGCGCGGCATCGACTATTTGTTCAAGCTCCGGAAATCACCGTATGTGAAAAAATTGATCCTTCAGCAGCATTGCAAACCCGGTTGGGAGAAAACCCATGCCGGCTGGGAAGCATTAGCCGCTGAACTCAAGCTGAGTTCCTGGAAACAGCCGCGTCGAGTGGTCCTGGTTCGGCGTCGTTTACAAGAAAACATCGTCATCGCACCGGATTCAGACCAAGCATTGCCCCAGCAGCTATCGCTTCTTGAACCCGCTGAAGACATGGCTGCTTTCGAATACAGTGTCTTGGTTACCTCGCTAGCTTCTGAGGTGGTAACCATCGTTCAGCATTATCGGGATCGTGCCGATTGCGAAAATAACTTTGATGAAATAAAAAACCAATGGGGCTGGGGCGGATTTGTGACCCACAAAATCAAACCGTGCCGTTTTATCGCACGGATGATTGCGCTCATCTATAACTGGTGGTCATTATTTGTCAGACTGGCAGAACCGGATAAGCATTATGAAGCCATCGTTTCCAGACCTTTGCTATTGCATGGTGTCGGCAAACAAACCAGCCATGCTTCGCAAAAGACCCTCACCATAACCAGCACGCATGGTCGAGCCTCTTATGTAAGAGCCGCCTATGAGCGAGTCTGTGCGTTTTTTGATGAACTGAAAGCCATTGCGCCGCAGTTGACTTCATTACAATGCTGGTACCGTATTTTGAGTGAAGCGATGAAAAAATACCTGAAGGGCGCTCCTTTAAAACCTCCGGATTTGATAAATTGTGACTGCTAAATAGTGCCAATAGCCCCTATTGGCTTGTCAAGTTTATGCTGAATATTTTTAGCAGAGGTTAACTCAACTGATTTTTTTAGGTTCAAGTAATCAATGGCTACTTGCGCTTGAAACGCACGTCTTTTTGCGCCAGTTAATTTTTTAGCGGCATCTTTGATCGTTTTAATATGTTGTGCTGATAAGTTGGCCATGCTTAGTGGTCTGATGGGTAAAATTATATCTATAGCATACATCGATCTTAAAAGGTGTTTTGGAGAAAAATTGGCGGAGGATATTTTTTGCGAGTTACCTTGTTACAACAAAAGGGGGTCTTAACG
>JBAQEN010000390.1:0-3892 GCA_049286765.1 Methylococcaceae bacterium | reverse complement strand
ACCTCCGGCCCCGTGCATAAAAACGTTAATCCCGTTTTCTGCCAATAACAGGGCCGACAGCAGAAACCAGGGCAAATGACGGCGTTTTCCGGCATAAGAAGACCAGTCCAGGTCAACTATCTTCTTGCCACTGGCAAGATGGCATGATTCTCTGGCAGCCAAAACAAAACCGGCCAGTTCTTCAGGTGTTTCTTCCTTGACCCGCATCAACATTAAAAATGCGCCCAACTGAACAGGCAGCACTTCGTCTGCCAGAATCATTTTCATCGCCTGATAGGCTTCATCCCGGGTGAGGGGTCTCGAGCCTTTTTTGCCTTTGCCCAGTATGCGGATATACTCTGCAAACGGGTGCTCAGGGCGGGGTGTTTGTTCGTGATGAGTGAAATTCATAAGGTAAGTCTTAAATAATGATCGATTAACAACGCTGCAAACAGAAGCGTTATATAGATGATTGAATAAACAAAGGTATTCATGGCGGTTTTGTTATCTTTATTACGCATCATCAATACCGCGTAATAAATAAAAGCAAGACCTAAAAGCATCGCCGACACCAGGTAAATCAAGCCGCTCATGCCGGTTAAATAGGGTAACAATGTCACACACATCAGCAGGATGGTATAAAGCAATATTTGCAAGCGGGTAAACTCCGGACCGTGTGTGACAGGTAACATCGGGATGTTCACTTTGGCGTATTCTTCACGTCTGGCGATAGCCAATGCCCAGAAATGCGGCGGTGTCCAAACGAAAATGATTAAAGCCAACAGCAGGGCGTAGGGATGTATTCCATTCGTCATTGCACACCAGCCCAATAGCGGCGGTGTAGCGCCGAAAATGCCGCCGATGACAATATTTTGCGGAGTTGCTCTTTTAAGGTAAAGAGTATAAATAATGGCGTAACCAAATAACGATAAAAAAGTTAGAACAGCTGTTAATGTATTGACTAACAAGATCAAAATGAGCATCGAACTAACGCCTAAGACAAGCGCGAAACTAATGACATTGGTTGTAGTTAATTCACCTGTAGGCAGTGGGCGTTTTTCAGTGCGGCGCATAAGCGCGTCCGCTTTTCGATCAATAAAATGATTGACAGCTGCGGCTGAAGATGCCGCCAGAGCAATGCCTAAAGTACCGTAAATAAAAGGCCCTACAGGAGGCATTCCGGGTACAGCCAGCAACATACCGACAACGGCGGTAAAAAGCATTTCCGCAACAACATTGGGTTTACAGAGCGTGTAGTAGTTCTTCCAGGAAAGCACAGAGGATTTGCTAGGCATTGTTTAATAAGTTCCAACTTTTATATTATTGTATAGAATACCGTGAACTATTGATTATTGAAATAGTCCGACGCGCTTACAATCATGAAAGAGGGAGTTATGAATAATCGATTACTATGTACAGTCTTACTGTGTCTGCCTGTGTTTAACAGTAGCGCGGAAACAAAAGTATTTGAACATACATTAGCGAATGGGCTAAAAATTCTGGTAAAAGAAGACCATCGATCTCCGGTTGCAGTGTCTCAGGTCTGGTACAAAGTGGGTTCCAGTTACGAGCCGGGTGGTATTACCGGTATCTCGCATATGCTGGAGCACATGATGTTCAAGGGTACGGATAAGCATCCTGCGGGTGAGTTTTCCCGAATTATTGCCGAAAATGGGGGTGATGAAAATGCCTTTACCGGCCAAGATTATACGGCCTATTTTCAAACCATGGAGGCCTCAAGGCTGGCAGTCAGTTTTGAACTGGAAGCCGACAGAATGCGCAATCTGCACCTGCTACCCGAAGAATTAAAAAAAGAACTACAGGTAGTGACTGAAGAGCGCAGAATGCGGACTGATGATGATCCACAAGCAAAAATGCAGGAACATTTTATCACCATGGCTTATTCCAATAGCCCTTATAAACATCCTGTTATCGGTTGGCCGGCGGATATTGCCAACTACACCGTTGGAGACCTGCAAGCCTGGTATCAACGCTGGTATGCACCGAATAATGCCACTTTGGTTGTCGTGGGTGATGTACAACCCAAAGCTGTTTTTGAACTGGCGGAAAAATATTTTGGCGCGCTCAAACCCAGTGATGTCAAGGCATTAAAGCCGCAAACTGAAATCGAACAATTGGGCGTGCGTAAGATGACAGTCAAAGTACCTGCAAAACTGCCTTCTATTTTAATGGGGTACAAAGTCCCGGTACTGAAAACGGCGGCAAATGAATGGGAAGCCTATGCGCTTGAAGTTTTGGCGGGCGTATTGGATGGCGGCAGCAGCGCCAGATTAAGCTCACAGTTGGTGCGAGGTCAACAAATAGCTGTCTCTGCAGGCGCCGGTTATGGGCTGACATCAAGAATGGCCGGTTTGTTTATGTTGGAAGCGACGCCCGCAGAAGGAAAAACTGTATCGGGGTTGGAAGCCGCGCTAAAGCTTGAAATCGAGAAACTGCAACAAAACCTGATCAGTAATGAAGAATTACAACGTATCAAAGCGCAGGTTTTAGCCAGTGATGTATACCAAAAGGATTCCAATTTTTATCAGGCTATGGAGTTGGGAACGCTGGAAACGGTCGGATTGGGCTGGCAAAAGGCCGATGAGTATGTCGCTAAAATCAATCAGGTGACAGCGGAACAAGTGCGTGATGTGGCGCGCAAATATTTGGTTGAGGATCATCTGAGTATTGCTTATCTGGAACCGCAAACCATCAATACAAGTACTGAAAAAAAGGGAGCCAAGTAATGCATATCCGTCTATTAAGCCATGTCGGTTGGGTTAGCGATAGCGTAAACCAACACCTCGAAGCTAAAAATATTGGCTTGCAAAAAGCATCAAGCCAGTCCAAAACTTTTTATCTGTTAGGTATTATCTTATTGGCATTTAGCCAGTTCGCTTACTCGGCAGCAAAAATTGAACACTGGCAAACGTCGCAAGGTACCCGCGTTTATTATGTGCATACCGAAGGTCTGCCCATGGCGGATATACAGCTTGTTTTTGATGCCGGTAGTGCTCGTGACGGACAGCAGTTTGGATTGGCAGCATTAACGGCTGATTTACTGGATACCGGGGCCGGTCATTGGAATGCTGATGATATTGCCCAGCGTTTTGAAGGTGTCGGCGCGCAATTTGGCGTAAGCAGTTCAATTGATATGGTTAGTGTATCGTTACGCACATTGACCGATAAACCCTTATTCGATAAAGCCCTTGAAACGATGCAAGTCATCCTGACCAAGCCGGTTTTTAACGAGGCCGACTTTCAACGGGAAAAAAACCGGACCTTGGCCAGTCTCAAACAGCAGGAGGAATCGCCCGCTGAATTGGCTAGCATAGCCTTTTATAATACGCTTTATCGGAATCACCCTTATGCACATCCTGCCTCAGGTGTGATTAAAACGGTAGCCGCTCTGAAGAGTTCCGATCTACGGCATTTTTATCAGAAATACTATGTAGCCGCTAACGCGATAGTCGTCATTGTCGGGGATTTAACAAAACAGCAAGCGGAACAAACAGCGGAAAAGCTGGTAGCCAGATTACCCGTTGGTAAAAAACCGGAGGCTTTGCCGGACGTGGACATGCCGCTGAAATCGACACAGCAGCATACCGAGTTTCCGTCAACACAAACGCATGTTTTGGTAGGGCTGCCAGGCACTTATCGCAAGGATCCCGATTATTTTGATCTGTATGCAGGGAATCATATATTGGGAGGCAGTGGCCTGGTTTCCAAGCTCTTTGATGAAGTCAGGGAAAAACGGGGATTGGCATACAGCGCTTCCAGTGCTTTCATACCGATGTTGAAACCCGGCCCATTTATCGTTAGCTTGCAAACCCGCAACGATCAAACAACACAGGCTTTGCAGGTGCTTAATCAAACCTTGGCCGATTTTATTGCTAAAGGTCCGACAGAAGCC
>JBAQEN010000389.1:0-10758 GCA_049286765.1 Methylococcaceae bacterium | reverse complement strand
GGCAAAGTTATTGAAAACTGCACGGAGAAATTCACCTTTAGCGGAATAGGACTGTACCGTCCTGAACTGTTTATTGATACCCCTCCCGGTATCAGTAAGCTAGGACATTTGATACGTCAGGCAATAGCAAATCAACGCGTATCAGGGCAAAAATATAACGGATTCTGGATGGATATAGGCACGCCGCAACGTTTGCAAGAACTGGATTTATATTACACACAGCGAGGAAAAAATCATGACTGACCATATTTACAAAAAAATAGAATTGACTGGCTCATCAACTGTCGGTTTGCAACAAGCGATCGAAAACGCTATCAACAAAGCATCAAAAACCATCCACGACATGCGCTGGTTTGAAGTTGTAGAAACTCGTGGACACATAGCCGATGGCAAGATCGCGCATTGGCAAGTCACTATTAAAGTCGGTTTCTCCCTGACTGAATAAATATAGAGACGCGATAATTTGCATCCTTAACTCCCCTTTTCTTATTTGAAAAGCGTCTCGGTTCCGGCATTGACCATTACTCATGGAAAATCAAACCGTTTAGCAATAGCATTGTTTATGTAGCTGTCCGGGAGGTCAAGAAGTTAAATGTCTGCATGCTTCCTCCGGCAAAAGTAAAAGATTCTTTTTACAGCACTTCTTTTAGGGTGCCTCTAATAATAACTTTTTCAAAATTTTAATAAATATAACTCATTGAAAATACAATAATTAACTTTAAATATTGAATTAATAGGGATCCCTCTCATTCTAAAAAGAATATTACCAAAAAGGCATGAGTCAATTACTGCCTTTTATCATCACCGTGCTTGCGATTCTAGTGACTGATTTATTAATAGGCATGGCAATAGGCCTGTTTTTCGTCATCAAAGCCAATTATCATACCGCAATAACACTAACCCAGGACGGCGCTCACTACCTGTTATCTTTCAATAAAGATGTTTCATTCCTGAACAAGGCCTTGCTAAGAAAATTCATCTTGCTAATTAGAGCAAACAGCACCGTAGCGATTGATGCGCGTAAGGCTCAGTTTATTGATCATGATATTCTTGAGACTATTGAAGACTTTTTAGCCGCTGCGCCGGACGACAATATTTCAGTCGAAGTCATCGATTTATACGGCAAAGAAAAAATGAACAAACAGGAGCCTATAGTGATGCTTAATAAAAGCGCTGAAACATAAGTGTGATTCGTTATTTGCGGAATTTAAACTTTCAAATTCCTGACATGATTAAAGGATTAACCGAGTTTAAAGCCAACAAAGAAACCACCCGCCGCACTGACACCTTTGCTGGTTATCCTCGACAGGCGTTCTACCAAAAAATCACTGGATTTTTTTGCAACGTCAGTTGCGGTATTGGCGGCCTCTTGCAGATTTATATCGCTTATTTCTGTGATGCCATAATATTCACCCACAAAAAACAACACGATTGCAGCACCTCCTAGAAAAAGCGCCATGAACAACATTTTTTTAGCGAAATACCCAACCGCCAGCCCCATAATAAATGGCGCACCGACATTGCCAATCAGAAAATCCGGGGAAAAAATGTCGGCGGAAGGAACTGCATCGATTTGATTGTTTTTCATTACTGTGATTTTCTTTTTTGTTCAATAGACATTAACCTGATAATGGCCAGATTAAAGGAATGATAATGATGGCAGTTATTGCAGCAATAATATTCATCGGTATGCCGACTTTCAGGAAATCTTTAAAGTGATAACCGCCCGGACCGTAGACCATTAAATTGGTTTGATAACCAATAGGTGTCGCAAAACTGGCTGAGGCACCCATCATGGTAGCAAATACAAAAGGTTCGGCATTCAAGCCCAAACTATTAGTCAGCGCCAATACAATAGGCAACATCAACAAGGCCGCCGCGCTATTGGTAATAATCTCAGTGAGTATCGATATTGTGATATAGGTCAATGCTAATAATAGCCAGGCATTACCGTCAGCGACGGCCAGAATCTGACTGGCAATAAAACCGGCGGCTCCGGTTTTTTGCAATGCAGTGCCCAACGCAAAACTGGCGGCTATCGTCACAATCACCATCAAATCCAGACTTCTTCTCGCCTCGGCTATATTGCAGCAACCGCTGGCAATCATCAATGCCGCACCGAATAATGACGCATTGAGCATACTGGTAAAATCGAATGTCGCTAAGCCGACAATCATCAACAGTATTGCCCATGAAACCTTAGCCAACGCATGATTGGGCCGTTCTTCGTCAAGATCATTGATCAGCAAAAAATCCCGTTGCACCCGTTGACGGGTCACAAAGGCAGGCCTAGCCTCAAGCAACAGCACATCACCTGAGTGCAGTTCAATGGAAGCCAGATTACCTTTAATCGCTTCACCATCGCGCGCTATCGCCAGCACCACTGCGCCATAACGATCACGAAAATGACTGTCCCGCAAGGTATAGCCGATACAATCGCAATGCGCGGATACAACGGCTTCAACCAGGCATCGCTCAGGCACATTCTTTTCTATACTGGGTTCTTCATTATGTGATGGAACCAGACCATTAATACGCAAAATATCGAAGATAGCGCTGCTTTCGCCTACAAAAACCAGACGATCTCCAGCTTGAAGTTTTTCCCCAGGAGAAACCGCTGTAATAATACTGCCTTGACGGTCGATTTCAGCAAGATAAATGCCTCCGAGATGTCTCAATCCCGCCTTGGCAATGCTAGCCCCAACTAGCGGGCCATTACCCGCCACAGCAACTTCAAAAGTAAATTTTTTGCGATCGGCAAACTGTTCTGAAGCGCTTTGTCGTTGCGGTAACAAAAACGGCATCGCCAGAATAACAAAACCAGCTCCAACAATCGCAGCTGGAATTCCAATGAAGCTTATATCAAACAAGTCAAAACTGCTTTTACCCGTTAATGCCTGATACTGGCTGTTAATGACTAAATTGGTACTGGTGCCAATTAAGGTAATCGTGCCACCTAAAATAGCGGCATAACTAAGCGGGATCATCAGCATCGATGGGCTAACGCCTATACGCTTTGACCAGCGGGCAACAGCGGGGATCATCGTTGCAACAACCGGGGTATTATTGACAAAAGCACTAATCGGAATAACCGGCAACACCAGTCTGCATAAAGCTCCCCGCACCGTTTTCGGATTGCCGAGCATCTTATTGACAAATAACTCAACGCCGCCGGAAGCCCTGATGCCAGCGGCGACAATAAACATGGCGGCAACAGTAATTAAACCGTCATTACTGAAACCTGCCAGAGCCTCTTTGGCATCCAGTATACCAGCAAGGCTTAGAACAATCAGGGCTGCCATTAAGACAATATCTGAAGTCAGATTGGAAAAAACCAGCGTAAATAAAACGCCAAACGTTAACGCAATAGTAAGCCAGCCTTGCCAATCCATTTTTTTCCTTGTGTTGCTTGGTTTCCGAATAACTAAGAGAGGGGAAATATAGTAGTAAAATTTTCATCGAGACTTTAGATTTATAGCGACGATATCTGATTTCCAGCGCCTAACCACCATTCCGGCTGACACTTAATTATATAAGATTCATAAGAAATTATCCTATTACCTGATAATCATCTCCAATGAAATTGGCATGAGTGAAATTAATAAGTTATATCCATCTTCAACACAGCGTCGGGAAACAAAAACCTGAAAATAGAGTGATAACATGACTCAAAAGCTGATGCGATTACCAGGATACCAATATTTTAATGATAGGATGTACCAGTGACCAAATCTTGTCTTTTAAATTGGAATGAGGGTAATCAAGACATAATGAGTAATGAATATAACGCGGCGGCAATAGAAGTTTTAAGCGGATTGGAACCGGTTCGAAAACGTCCTGGCATGTATACAGATACCACCCGGCCTAACCATCTGGTCCAGGAAGTTGTTGATAACAGCGTTGATGAAGCGATAGCCGGCTTTGCAAAAACTATCGATGTCATCTTGTATAAAGACGGTTCGGTGCTGGTCAGTGATGATGGCCGCGGAATGCCGGTTGATATCCATCCGGAACAAGGCATTCCCGGCGTTGAAGTGATTTTGACGAAGTTACACGCGGGTGGCAAGTTTTCCAATAAAAACTATCAGTTTTCCGGCGGTTTGCATGGCGTGGGGGTTTCGGTTGTTAATGCTTTGTCAGCAAAGTTGGAAGTAGACGTTAAACGCAACGGCAAAATGTATCATATGGAATTTGCCGATGGTGAAAAGCAGACTGATCTGCTGGAAACCGGAACAGTAGGCCGTAATAATACCGGGACATCGATAAGATTCTGGCCGAACGAAAAATACTTTGATTCCAATAAAATTTCAGTTTTAAAACTGAAACACATTTTGCGTGCAAAGGCGGTTTTATGTCCGGGTTTAAAGATAACCCTTAAAGTTGATCAGACGGAAGAAGAGTATCTATGGTGTTATCAGGATGGTTTAAAAGAATACCTGCTCGATCGAATAGGCGATATTGAGTTTTGTCCACAGCAACCCTTTATGGGCAACATGGCGGCAAATCATGAAGCGGTTGAATGGGGCATTGTCTGGGCCCTTGAAAATCCGCCTGAGATGCTCAATGAAAGTTACGTTAACCTGGTGCCTACCCCGCAAGGCGGAACCCATGTCAATGGCTTGCGGGCGGGTCTGACCGAAGCCATGCGTGAGTTTTGCGATATCAGGAATATCTTGCCGCGCGGTGTGAAAGTTGCACCGGAAGATGTCTGGGAAAACTGTCATTTTGTGCTGTCGGTTAAACTGGAAGATCCGCAGTTTTCCGGTCAAACCAAGGAACGGTTAAGCTCACGTGAATGTGTCGCGTTTGTTTCAGGCGTTGCTAAAGACAGTTTCAGTTTGTGGTTAAATCAGAACCCGGCTGAAGGCGAAAAAATAGCCGAAATTATTATTTCCAGCGCTCAAAAAAGACTGCGCTCCAATAAAAAAATCATTCGCAAGAAAATCACATCAGGCCCCGCATTACCGGGCAAATTGGCCGATTGTTCAGCACAGGATATTGGCAGAACGGAATTGTTTCTGGTGGAAGGCGATTCAGCCGGCGGTTCCGCCAAACAAGCCCGTGAACGTGATTTTCAGGCAATCATGCCGTTACGCGGCAAGATTCTTAATACCTGGGAAGTGGAATCCGGTCAGGTAATGGCTTCACAGGAAGTCCATGATATCGCCGTCGCTTTAGGTATAGAGCCAGGTTCCAGCGATTTGCAAAATCTGCGTTATGGTAAGGTTTGTATTTTGGCGGATGCTGATTCTGATGGTAACCACATTGCCACTTTAATATGCGCGTTGTTTTATCAACACTTTAATGCCTTGGTCAGAGAAGGTCATGTGTTTATAGCTATGCCGCCGTTATATCGGATTGATGTCGGCAAACGTGTGTTTTATGCGTTGGATGAAGCCGAGCGACAAGGTGTTCTGGATAGAATTAAAGCTGAAAAATTAAAAGGGCAAATCAATGTGCAACGCTTCAAGGGCTTGGGAGAAATGAACCCCGGTCAGCTTCGGGAAACCACGATGAACCCCGATACCCGCCGCCTGGTTCAGCTGACGATAATCGAAAATGACGATACCGGCGGAAAACTTGATATGTTACTGGCCAAAAAACGATCGCAAGACAGAAAAACGTGGCTGGAAACCAAGGGGAATTTGGCCGATATAGTGTGATATCAGCAATGCTGCCAGCTGGATAAATCGCACCTAACAGGCTTTTAATTCCAGCAAGCCTACAGACCGGAACAAGCCTGTTCGAACGCAAGTATAACAGGCATTGCCGATGCGCTACGCTTGTATGCTTGGGCGGTCTTATTCCGGCCTACAATTGCATCCTTGCAGTCATTCGCGGTGAAGAATTCCGCAAAGGTGACCGTGCAGAGGAAATTTAATCCCTGATTGGCGGCGGCGCTAAAACAACCCGGGTACCATTGGACTCTGCCGCACTGACTACACCCGCAGCTTCCATATCTTCAATCATCGTGGCAGCGCGGTTATAACCAACCTTAAAGCGCCGTTGCACACTGGATATCGAGGCTTTACGCGATTCTGTGACAAATTGCACGGCCTCATCATATAAAGCATCCGTTTCTGAGCCCCCGCCGCCGTTCTCACTGTAGCCATCACTGTAATCTGAAGCTTCGCGGGTTATATCGTCCAAATAATTCGGCGGCGCGGTCTGCTTTAAAAATTCAACGACACGATGAACCTCATGGTCATCTACAAACGCACCATGGGCACGGATCGGAATACTCGTTCCGGAAGGTAAAAACAGCATGTCACCGTTACCTAACAAAGTTTCCGCACCGCCTTGATCAAGAATGGTGCGCGAATCGATGCGGGATGAAACCTGAAAAGAAATCCGGGTGGGTACGTTGGCTTTAATCAGTCCGGTCAATACATCAACCGATGGGCGTTGCGTTGCCAAAATCAAATGAATGCCTGCCGCCCTGGCTTTTTGCGCTAAACGGGCAATCAATTCCTCTACCTTTTTCCCGACAATCATCATCATATCGGCTAATTCGTCAATGACAATAACAATGCTGGGTAATTTATTCAGGACCGGGAATTCTTCATACTCTTCCAGCGGGTTTAACAGTTGAAACATCGGATCTCTGATGGTTTCGCCTCTTGCTGCCGCTTCATCAATCAAATGGTTATAACCGGTAATATTTCTAACGCCCATTTTGGACATTAATTTGTAACGCCTTTCCATTTCAGCAACCGCCCAGCGTAAGGCGTTGCTAGCTTCCTTCATATCGGTAACAACGGGTGTTAATAAATGCGGGATGCCTTCATAAACCGATAATTCAAGCATTTTGGGGTCTATCATAATCAAGCGCACTTGTTCGGGTGTGGCTTTATAGAGCAAGCTGAGAATCATTGTATTGATAGCAACTGATTTTCCAGACCCGGTAGTACCGGCAACCAGAGCATGAGGCATTTTGCCCAAATCAGCCACTAAGGGCGCACCGGAAATATCCTTGCCCATTGCCAGCGTCAGCAAGGACTTTGCCTTTTCAAAATTTGGAGATACCAATAATTCGCGCAGTGTTACCATTTCCCGTTCGCGATTGGGTATTTCCAGACCGACAACGGATTTACCCGGAATAATTTCAACAATACGCACACTGGTAACTGACAAGGCTCTAGCCAAATCTTTGGACAGACTACTAATGCGACTGACTTTAACACCGGCCGCAGGCTGCAATTCAAAACGGGTAATAACAGGACCAGGATGAAATCCAACAACAGCAACAGCGACGTTAAAATCAGCAAGAATGTCTTCCACCAATCGCGACATGTCTTCTAAATCACTTTGCGAGTAACCAATAACCCGGGTATCCCTTTCATCCAGCAAAGTTAAGGAAGGTAACATGCCTTGGCTGGCATTATAAAGGGGAGACAGAGATTTTTTGTTTGGTTTGCTGGGCTTTTCAACAGTAACCAGCGTTTTTCCCTTTTCAGGAGCCACTCTTGAGCTAAATTTTTTCCTAGCCTCAGGTCTTTCATAAATGTTATCAGTCAACTGGACGGCGTTATGGGAACGTTCTCGCCATAAGTCATTCATTGCATTAGAAACACTGCGACAAACAAACACAGTAAATTTACCGATTAAATCAATTAAAGTCACCCAAGATAGTTCAGTTGCGAGAGTAATGCTGGCCAATAAAAGAACCAGTAAAAACAACGTAGCTCCTGAGTTACCGAATAAAATAACTAATGCATCACCAGTTTCCTGCCCTAAAATACCCCCTGTGGTACCCGGCAGTTCTACTACTCTTACTCTATGTACATGCAAGAATGATAATGCGGCGCCGGAAACAACGGTTGCAATGAAGCCTAACAACTGTAAAGCCATTGTCATTTTTAGTTGGCTTTGGCTAGCCTGGCCATATAACTGATAACCATACCAGCAGATAATGCCTGGAAACAAATACGCGCTTAAACCAAAAAAGCTGAGCGTAAAATCAGCGAGCCAAGCGCCAAAAACACCACAGGCGTTAGTGATTGTTTGCACTGCTCCACTATGAGTCCAGCCCGCGTCCTCGTTGCTAAAAGTCAGCAAAGAAATCAAAAGAAACAATGCAAGCGCAATAAAGCCCAGGACAGCAATTTCGCGTAAACCACGAAACGTTTTTTCTTCCATTACAGCAGACATAAATAATGACCCGACATATATAAATATCAATAAAACAAGATTATAGATCAATTATCATATATTCTACATTAATAATGACCACAAAAAAATCAGCTTCTTTTTAAGGACTTGTTAATATCTGGTAGATATTATCATTTACGAAATGCTGTTTCATCGGCATAATCCCGCTCACTAGCTTCCTTATTTTAGAGATTTTTCAATGAATGACTCCAAACACTGCCGGCTTTTAATTCTTGGCTCAGGCCCTGCGGGTTACACAGCCGCTATTTATTCAGCACGCGCTAACCTGAATCCTGTAATAATCACCGGATTACAGCAAGGTGGTCAATTAACTACCACAACTGACGTTGATAATTGGCCTGGCGATATTGAAGGTTTGCAAGGCCCGGATCTGATGGAAAGAATGCGCATGCATGCAGAACGCTTCAGTACCGAGATTATTTTCGACCATATCCACACCGCTGATTTGACTGCTCGTCCTTTTAAATTAACTGGTGATTCAGGTAGCTATACCTGTGACGCATTGATTATTGCAACAGGCGCTTCGGCTCGCTACCTTGGCATGGAATCTGAAGAAGCCTTTAAAGGCAAAGGCGTTTCAGCGTGTGCTACATGCGATGGTTTTTTCTATAGAAATAAACCGGTAGCAGTCATTGGCGGCGGCAATACTGCGGTTGAAGAAGCTCTTTATCTGGCAAATATCGCCTCAAAAGTAACGGTGATTCATCGTCGTGACAAATTCCGCTCTGAGAAAATTTTATCTGATAAATTAATTGAAAAATCACACCACGGTAACGTCGCTATTGAGTGGAATTATAATCTGGATGAAGTCCTGGGTGATGACATGGGTGTAACCGGCATCAGAATCAAAAGCACTTTGGATGACAGCACTAAAGAACTTGATGTTCACGGTGTTTTCATAGCCATTGGTCACACGCCTAATACAGGGATTTTTGAAGGTCAACTGGAAATGGATCATGGCTACATCAAAGTCAAAAGCGGCATAAACGGCAACGCTACTGCAACCAGCGTTGAAGGTGTTTTTGCTGCCGGAGATGTGATGGACTCAATTTACAAACAGGCGGTTACCTCAGCCGGTTCAGGCTGTATGGCGGCTCTGGATGCAGAAAAATTTCTGGATGAATTAATTTAGGCATACGCAAAGCATGAGTCGAAATGAAAGTTCAACTTTTAACTCGCTTCTTGAGTTTTTCCATGCCGCTTACAGTACTCGACCCTAAAAATCCAGAGCAAGATTTCCCGCTGGCAAGCAAGGCTCTAAAAGAGCCCGACGGATTGCTTGCCATAGGTGGCTGTCTTTCAATCACCCGTTTATTAAACGCCTATCGACAAGGAATTTTCCCCTGGTATAACCCGGGCGAGCCGATTTTATGGTGGTCGCCCAATCCCAGATTAGTATTATTCCCTGATGAACTGATTGTTTCACGAAGCTTACGTAAGACGCTACGTAAAAATTGTTTTTCAGTGACTTTTGATCAAGCTTTTAGTGAAGTCATCGCCGCCTGTGCAAAATCCCGGAAAGAAAGCACTGGCACATGGATAACATCCGACATCAATCATGCTTATAACCAATTACACCGGTTGGGATTTGCACATTCCGCGGAGGCATGGTTGAACGGTGATTTGGTAGGAGGCCTGTATGGCGTTGCATTAGGCCGTGTTTTTTTCGGTGAATCCATGTTTTATTCCCGAACAGACGCATCCAAAGTCGCGTTTGTTCGTTTAGTAGAACAGCTTAATGTTTGGGGCTACCAACTGATAGACTGCCAGGTACACACAAGTCACCTGGAAAGTTTTGGAGCAGAAGAAATTAATCGCAGTTATTTTGTTAAATTACTTAACCAATTTTGCGATACTCCTGCCAACAAATCCGCATGGCGCTCCATATGATTACCATCCCGCTATTTCTGACCCAGGAGCATCCATGCAGTTATCTTGATAATGAATCTAGCCAATCCGTCTTCGTATATCCTTCCTATCCATTAACAACAGCCATTTATGCTCAACTAATAACGCAAGGCTTTCGTCGAAGCGGTAATGAAGTCTATGCTCCGCAGTGTCCGCACTGCTCCGCATGCCTTCCAGCGAGATTAGCGGTTGCTAGATTTAAACCAAATAGAAGTCAACAGCGTTGTATAAAAAAAAATATCAATACTCGGGCCGTCGTCAAACCTGCTACCTTTGAGCAAGCGCATTACGACATGTACTTGCGTTATCAGGCTATCAGACACAGCGATGGCTCCATGGCCCATTCCAGCCCTGATGATTACATTAACTTTCTAAGCAGTTCTTGGTGCGATACAAAATTTGTAGAGTTTTCAATAAATAATGAACTTGCGGCCATAGCAGTTATTGATCAATTTGATATCGCGCTATCAGCAGTTTATACTTTTTTTGAACCAAAATTCTCCAGTTACAGCCTCGGCGCTTATGCCGTTTTATGGCAAATAGAACAAGCATACCATCAACAAAAGGAATTCTTATACCTGGGTTTCTGGATAAAAGCCTGTAAAAAAATGGCTTATAAAAATGTATATCAGCCGTTAGAATTTTTAATTGATAAACAATGGACTGAATTATTCGTTT
>JBAQEN010000388.1:0-6084 GCA_049286765.1 Methylococcaceae bacterium | reverse complement strand
GCATTGTCCAGTTGCTGGAATATCGATTTTATAAATATACACGATCTTCTCTCAATTACTTATCGCGGTAAGCTGGGTTGAAACGATAGGGTAAACTCAGAAAATAAGAAAAACTACTGGATTTCATTAGCATTCGCTCCCAACCTGCCATGCTTACCAACTACCCGTATTTTCCATAGAAAGCCACGGTTCAGCAGGTGCCAACGGCCCACCTTTCTGCAAAAACTCGATAGAAATAGCATCCGGTGAGCGTACAAATGCCATGTGCCCATCCCGTGGCGGCCGGTTAATTAACACCCCTGCATCCATTAGTTTTTGGCAGGTTGCATAAATATTATCAACTTCAAATGCAAGATGACCAAAGTTGCGCCCTCCCCCGTAGTCTTCGGTATCCCAGTTATAAGTCAGCTCAATTAAGGGCGCCTGCATCTTGAGTGCCTGATCCGCATCAAGCGGGGCATACAAATAAACCAGCGTATAGCAGCCCTGTTCACTATCAAACCGGTGGCTTTCCAAAAGCCCGAGTTTGTTGCAATAGAAATCGAGCGATTCATTCAGATCATGAACCCGAATCATCGTATGTAGATAACGCATAACGTTCACTCCTTATAGTTCTTCTAAAACGTCTAGTATATTTTCAATAAATCCAAGCTCTAATCAGCTCTCAAATGCCTTTCTAATTTCGGCATGTCTAAAACAATCGACCGTATGATCATTTACCATGCCTGTCGCCTGCATAAAAGCATAACAAATAGTGCTGCCTACAAATTTAAAGCCTCGTTTCTTGAGATCTTTACTCATTAATTCAGATATTCGCGTAGATACGGGGATGTTGGCAGCGGACTTCCAGGTGTTATGCAAAGGCCTGCCATCAACAAACAGCCAAATATATTCATCAAAACTGCCAAAGCTCTGTTGAACATCCAAAAAAGCCGCTGCATTGATTATGGCGGAATTAATCTTCAGTTTATTCCTTACAATGCCTGGATTAGCCAGCAGCGAGTTGATTTTGTTATTGTCATAGCGTGCGATAATGCCGGCTTCAAAATTGTCGAAAGCTTTTTTGTATTCTTCGCGTTTTTTTAAAATTGTAATCCAACTTAAACCCGCCTGAGCGCCTTCAAGAATCAGAAACTCAAATAATAGACGGTCATCATGCACAGGGACGCCCCATTCAAGATCATGGTAACGCTCTTCCAAGGGGCTCGAAAGCGCCCAGCTACATTTTTTTAATGGTTTGTTCAAAATAATAAGCCTGAAATCAATGCACAATTGTTTAGGGAACGCTCTTAAAATCTTAATTTCTTTGTGTCCATAGAGCTACCGGCAGTAATCAAGCTTAGCATAACCCCGGCAATCTTTACTACAAAACGTGGCTTGGCTATTTGACTGCTAGCTTGTTTATGTCATGTGTAAAGTATAGAATCTGTCGCTGATTTGAATTCTTTCGAATATATAGCAATACTAAATACGGATAAATTTGTCGATTGTCCGGTTAACCCAAAGCGTTGGATTTCATAGAACCACCTCAATACGAAATCTGACTAAACAACAGTGAGGTGAAATTTTTGGAGATAAATCATGGATAAACTTACAGCGCTCTCTTTAAGTATTGGCGGCTTGGCTGGTGTTGCAACGTTTTTGGCTGTCGGGCCTGCTAGTGGCATCTTTTTTATATGGGCGGCAACCATTGCCTGGGCAGCCTATTTTTTTCTGGGCGCCACCAAAGAAGCTTTAATAAATACTATCGTGTGCGGAATCTTTGGAGTATTCATGGCCTGGTTGACAGCCATTCTGCTTACTGAAATCCCGGCTACAGCGCTTCTTGGTTTTCCGCTAATGGCGGCTATTACTGTCGCCGTCGCAGTCGTGGTTATGTGCCTTGCGGCAAATATTCCGCAACTTGCGACAATACCGGCCAGCGTACTGGGCTACTCGTCAACATTTGCCTATTTATTGCAAACCTCCGACAAATTAACTAAAGATGTTCTGCTGGGCGTTTCTTTAGATAACCCCTTGCTGGTAATTTCAATTTCTATAGTCGTTGGCACCTATTTTGGTCAATGGTCTGCACAACTCAGTGCAAAACTTACCAAATAATACGGTTATAAACCAGACAAGTTGCGTATTGAGCAATAAACGGCGCAAGCAACTGTCTTAAATAACAAGCTAAATTGGCGCAGTAGCCTTCTATTCATAAACGTTTAATAAATAAACATTCTCATACAAGTAACCACAGCTGCTTTCTTTAGCTTGCCATTATCGATAAACCGCGTGGGGAACAGACTGGCCTTAGTCCACCCCACGCGATACTCCGGCTTTTTGTTGCTCCCCTATCCTTAGGGAACCTCTATAAATTCAAAAAAGCTCTTCTCCCTGGTCTTCTCAGCAACCGCCCATGTGTGGCTGCGAATTCACTCGTATTTTACCCGCTGATTAAACCAACGAATTCGGACTTGCAAAGAATAGCATGATTACCCTGAGCTTGACCGTTATCACAGGCTTGACAAGACCTGTGTACTCATGCATCCTTCGTTAAAACGATTCATTCAACTCCCGGAGTAAGAAAATGCGATTATTCATAATTAGCCTTCTAGGATCTGTTGTTTTTTCCTTGTTTTTCTCCCAGGGCGTTCAGGCTGTCAGCATCACTGAACGATCCGGAAATAATTTCCGAACAGCGGCCAACAATCAGGAGTTCACGCTCAATAAAAATAACGTGAACCCTGCACAATTTGGCCTGCTTCGCACCTACGATTTTGATGCAAAAGTGGAAACTCAGCCGCTGGTTGTTGAAAATGGCGCCGGTAGCGATGATCTGGTCATTATCACAACGATGAAAAATGAAGTTATAGGTATCAATGCCAGGACAAATGCTACTGTATACAAGGTCAAGCTAGGGCCGGAGGTCAGCTCCCAAGACATGGATCTCTGGAAGCATACGCCCACGTGGGGTATCTCCGGAACCCCAATCATCGATACAGCGACAAATACGCTGTTTGTGGCTGCCTGGGTGCGAAAAAACGCGAATGACAACCGTTATCGCGATTACAGGATATTCTCGCTCAACCCGACGAATGGCAACCAGAAATCGTCGTCCGTGCGTATCTTCGGTCAATCACAGGAAGGAAATGGCTGCTGGTTTAACGATTCCGGCGCCGTTTTCAGGGCGAATAATCAAGACCGGCAGTATGTCTACCCCAAGCTACGCGCGGGACTGGCGCTGACCGGCAATAATGGTCTCGTCCTTGCGTTCGCGGCAAACGGCGAAAAATTCCGGGGAGGGCGTAAGAACCCGCACGGTTTTGTGGTTGCCTACGACACCCGAGGTTTGCTGCAGCAACAGGGATTCTCGCGCGAGCCGGCGATATTCTGCGCAACATCCTTCAATGGCTGGGGCGCCGGTATCTGGCATGCCGGTGGCTCACCTGTGACAGAAGGTGACATGATTTATGTGGCCACATCAAACGGTACTTCGAATAACGGTGATGTCGACCTTGCCGAAAGCATGATCAAGCTCCGCTTTACCCCGAGCAATGCAGGCGCACGTCCGTTCCTGCAGAAGGTGGATTACTACAAGGCATTCCTGGACGAACGAACTTCCGGATCGGGCTGTCTCTGGAGCGACAACAATTCGGAAGTTTCTTGTGGCCGCGCACGTGTTGGACGGGCGGGTTCCGATTGGGATTTCGGTTCCGCTGGACCGATGATGGTTCCGGGATCCAGCCTCCTGCTACAAGGAACCAAAGACGGCATCATCTATTCCCTAGACAAATTCAATCTTGGCAAGAATGACAGATTTAATCAGCTCATGTCTAAACCGCCACTGGTTTCGTCTTATTATGGTGGCAACGTGGCTGAGAACTGGGACCGCGCCCAACACCTGAATCGAAGCCTGCCATGCCCGGCGCAGAATAATAGTGATTATGGTTGGTTCATGCCCTGCGGCGATCCCCAGAACAACCGGCAGCACCATATCCATGCCCTGGCTTTCGCCCAACGTGATCAGTCGGGTGGTATTGTGTATGTATGGGGCGAAAATTCCAATCTGAAGACCTATAATTTCTCAACGATGAACGGTGTTTTTCCGACATTTCGCGCCGAAGCCGACGAATTAGCATCATTTAATCTGAACTCTCCGGGCGGTATGCCGGGCGGTCTGCTTTCAGTTTCGGGTAGACCATCGCAAACATCCAGCTTTCCACATGCCGTTGATTTTGGCACAGCAATCATTTGGTCCGTATACGCAAAATATGGCGACTCAAATAAAGATTTCGCCGAAGGTCAACTTGTCGCCTATGATGCTACCACTATTCTCCCGGGTAATAAGCTGAAACGCCTTTACCGAACTGGTGATAACGTTAATGGCGGTCTTGGGAAAATGTCCAGGATGATTCCACCCGTGGTCGCAAACGGCAGAGTATACGTTATGATATATCGCATCGGGGACAACAATAATTGTACTGTGCCCGATAATCAGCAAAAAGTGTGTAGCCAGCTAAAGGTGTATGGACTCAAGTAATTTAAACTCTGCCAAGTATCTTAAGTATATACATAAGTCCGTTTGCCCAGAGCCTGTCGAAAGATAAAATTTATTAATCAAGTACTTGATAAATTTCACATCCTTCGGCAAGGCTCGCCTTGGCGTCGCCGAAGGAATCATGATGAATGGCTTTACAATCAATAGGTTGCCTACTTGTGTATTAGCAGTGCTCAAAATAGCAGGAGACTGTTTGGAAAGAAGACTGTAGAGCTGGCTTAAGAAATACAGATAAAATATGTTTCAAAATCAGAGGAGGACCCAGGTATCAAATTTAACTAATGATTTTTTTACAACAAGTCAAACTCAGGATCCTCTGTTTTTGTTGTTTTCAGCGTTATACTATAAAACACTGAGACTCAACAATTTGAGAACAACATGATTAAAATGCTTCACCTTACCTTCGTCTTGCTATCCATTTTCAGTTTTGTTGGCAGGGTTATTCTGTCAGAAACTCATCCTGCAATACTTAAACAAAAACTCTTCAAAATCACACCCCATATTATCGATACCCTATTGCTGCTTAGCGGTATTGCCCTGGTTTTTCAAGGAGGCTGGTTATCCGCAAACTATGGCTGGATTATTGCCAAATTAGTAGCATTAGTTGGCTACATCGGTTTAGGTGTAGTCGTTATGCATAATCGCGGTACAGTCCGATGGCTGGCTTTCATCGGTGCGATGGTCTGTTTTGTCTATATTGGTATTGTCGCCGTCACCAAGAACGCCTTGTTCTTCTTATAAATCAGCACAACAGTGTTACAAATAGAAGTCAGTTTTATCAATCAGTTGATCCAGCCAGTTTAATAAGTCTTTGCCTTTATGTAACCGGGTTTCGTCAAAATCGGGAATTGGCTTATGGGTTAATACAGCCCAGCGAGTCAACTGATTATTTAATTTCATCCGTTCGCTGGCAGTAAAATAATAGCGTTGTATCAGTTGTTCGAATTGAACGGGCTTAACTGTCGTTATCTGTTCCGCCAAGCCGGTTGCGTATGTCAGTATTGCCTCAATTGTTAAAACATGCGCGGCTATCAAATCGGAAACCTGTTTCGGCTGAATATTTTCGGCGGGTGATAATTGATTATCTGAAATTACTTTCAGACATAGAATCAGCTCGCCAGTAGAAAATCGTGTTGCCGTTTCATAAAAAGCAGAAGCTTCCATGTCGCAAAGATGTGGCTGATCATAGCCAAGCTGGGGCCTTGATGCGGTTTGAATACTGCCAGTAGGACAAGATGGTGTAAAAGCCAAGGGCGGATAATAGTTTTTTTGGCTGTCAACATCAATAATTTTATCGATTAACAACAAGCTTCCCAATACATGATCCTTATGTCCTGCAATACCGATATTAACTATGACCGGATGCTTAACTGAAGCAAACAACGCCTGCGTATAAGCCACACCCGCGGCCATCGCACTTTTCCCGATTCCGGTTACTGTCAAGCAGATGTCATGATTAGAATAAACGGCAAACGGTTCAATGCTTACATTTTTTTTCAGGTCAAAATGTTTGACCAGCGGCTTCGCCTCACACGGTAGCGCGG
>JBAQEN010000387.1:0-1898 GCA_049286765.1 Methylococcaceae bacterium | reverse complement strand
AAGATGCTATGTTCGCCTATGTTGCCTTGATTTTTGATTATCTTCAGGCTTGTAGCCAGGTTTTGCCCACTGCGCTCGGCTGGAGTGAATATAGGCTGCCTGTTAGTATAGCCATCTATTCTGATAGGTTTGATTTGACTAAAGCCATGGCCGATAAAGTTTTTTGTGGAGATTTTAGAACCGGGCTTTTGCAAATAGGGATAGTAGCTTAGATTCGTATGAATACGCTTTTGTAAACCCGTGGGTTTGGATAAGATGTTGTATTTTTGTACAAGCGAATGTTTTGGTAAAGTTTGCAATGGTTGCACAGATTCTCGGCCGGTACTGATTTCTGAGAGAATGAGATCATTAAGCCTGTGAAATTGTGGATGAGTTTCTGAACGCATTTGAAGGCGTGTCTGTCTAGGGGAAATCTTCGGCAGACCATCTTTGTTTTGTGCAATGGGTTGTCCAGGTTGTTTCTGCTGCGGATTTGGCTGGGAAATTTGCATACCCAAACGCACTCGCTCCCATACGTTTCCAGGGCTGTCTGTTGTCTTCTTCTGCTTGGTACGATGTAGTCGCGGCGCTTTAGCTTTCCCTCGTGCACTTGTTATATACCCTCGATGGTGAGTATTTTTACTTGCGGTGGTGGCGGCTAAAATCTCTGCAGGTTGTATTAGCAAAATTGAGCCAATCAGAAGATTCAAGACTAATATTAATAATCGCATTTTTTACCTTAAACTTTAGATCACGGTTATTTTAGAAATAACCTGGAGTTAATGGGTACACCAATATGTGTGTCCAAAAAAAATCAGTAAGCAAATTATCTGCTTGATTATTCCTTAATCGCAGTGCAGGCAACATTATCGCTTTCGGCGCTATAAATGAAATCAAGCATAAAAAGATTTATTTCGACGATAGCCATTCAACTCTTATTACTATAGCATAGGAGAAATTAATTGAAATTGTCGCTCAATTCCAGGTATTTTTAACGGAGAAAAATATCCTGAGAAGAATACGGCTTTTTCGAAAGTCCTGAATTGTTTATTCGACAAAAGTTAAAGTGATAAAATGGCCGATTGAAATTTATGGTTAGCCAAAACATTGCTAGCGGCAACATAATGGTTTCAGGAATTAAATTGATTAATCGCCCTGATAATTAAAGAAAAAATCTTACCACCTTATCTGACTTGAATATGACAAAAATCCCCACTGTTGGTTTTATTAGCTTGGGCTGCCCGAAAGCTTTGGTTGATAGTGAAAGAATTTTAACCCAGCTCCGTTCGGATGGCTATACAATTTCGCCGACGTATAAAGATGCTGACCTGGTGGTTGTCAATACCTGCGGTTTTATTGACGCTGCTGTTGAAGAGTCCCTCGACAGTATTGGTGAGGCGTTGGCTGAAAACGGTAAAGTGATTGTTACCGGCTGCTTAGGCGCCAGAGAAAATGAGATCAGGGCGCGTCATCCCCAGGTTTTAAAAGTGACGGGCGCGCATGCTTTAGAAGAAGTCGTGGCTTCTGTGCATGAACATTTGCCGCCCCGGCATGATCCTTTCACCAGTCTCTTGCCGCCGCAAGGGATAAAATTAACGCCTGATCACTATGCCTATTTAAAAATCTCAGAGGGCTGTAATCATCGCTGTACATTCTGTATTATCCCTTCAATGCGTGGCGATCTGGTCAGCAGGCCGGTCGATGATGTCATGCTGGAGGCTGAACGCCTGGCGAATGCGGGAGTAAAAGAATTATTGGTGGTTTCGCAAGATACCAGTGCTTATGGTTTGGATCTTAAGTATCAAAGCCGGGACTGGAAAGGCCGTTCTGTTAAAACTCGCTTTTATGATTTGACCGAGGCGCTGGGCGATTTGGGAATCTGGGTGCGACTGCACTATGTTTATCCGTATCCTCATGTT
>JBAQEN010000386.1:0-3498 GCA_049286765.1 Methylococcaceae bacterium | reverse complement strand
CCAGTATCAAGCTGCACGGACACCCCCTGGAAATCATCAAAAGGGATGAAAATGCCGTTAAACTGGTCAAATTTTTACCCAGAAAATAATTCTTCAAGGTGCTTGCGTTTTCTTGAATGCCACTACCTCATCAAACTGCATCCCCAAAATCCGGGCTTGCAAAACCAATGGCAACAAATCAAACGCCGCCGCTTAGGTAAAAAGGTCGTTGCTCTGAATAGCCTGTTATAATGCTTCCTCCATCGAGGCTAGTTGCTCATTCAAATACTGTGGAATTTGAATAAGCGAGGCGAGTTAAGGTCATCTGCTACGGCATATTATTCCAAATTATTTGTAACCTTTGAGTTGAAGTATCGAATCAAACCTTGTTCACCTAGCTTCATCACCTGCGCATGATTCCAGGCGAAAATCGGACGAGTTAGCGGGCTAAACCAATTCATCCAGGGTTTGCAGGTTTGCACCTCCCAGTTAAATTCAACCCGGGTGTGATCCGCAGCGGGTATGGGCGATAACCGGCAAATCCCCTCCCCTTGTAAATCACCTTTCACATCTACAATTACAAGATGAGGCGCTTGAATTTGAGTAACGCATAAATTTAGCATCAGACTATAGGGTAAACAAGTATGCCAGTAATACTGTCTGATATTGTTGATACCCGATGAATCCCCGGCAGACATTTCTTCAACGGCATCAACGTATTTCCACCAGGACGGCCATGTCTGGGTATCAATCAAGCATGACCAGACTGCATCGACAGGTGCGGGGATAAGCCAGGTTGTTGTCAAGGAAAACTGGGGCATGGTGATGATTTTGATTGATAATGGTTATATTCTTTTTGCACATCATTGTCGTTTTTTAAATCTCCTCGGCAACTGCTCCTGCGTCGCCTAAAGCGCCTATTTTTAGTATCTACCGCCGGCATCCATGCAAGTCGTCATGCAGGAGAGAGAACGAACGTGATGTTGATTTACGATGAAGTTTTTCCGGCAAATCAAACTACGACATTGCTCAGCAACAATCAAAACCCTGGAGGTCGCCGTGCACCGATATAGTGTTTGTGCCAGTATTGATTTTTTAGGCTGGAAACCAGCACTTTTCCGGTACGCCGGCTAGGTGCGTGAACAAACTTGTCATTGTTGACATAAATGCCGACATGAGAGATCGCCTTGCCTCCGGTATTGAAAAAAACCAGATCGCCAGAATGCACATCATTTTTGGGAACCTTTGTCAGGGATGAAACCATTTCTTTCACCGTGCGCGGTAAAGCTATACCCTGTTTTTCGTAGACATGTTTAACAAAACCACTGCAATCGAAACCTTCTTCGGGAGAGTCTTTACCATAACGATAGGGAACGCCTTGTAAACTCAGCGCATAACTGATAACTGGCGATTGCCGTACGGCAGGTTTTATTTCAGGAACGCTGGCACAACCGGAAAATAAAACGATAGCTGCCGGTAAAAGCAATCGGATAAAAAAGCAGCTATTGTTTTTATTGGTCGATATGTTCATAAACCTGTATTAGCCGCACCTACATTAACCACTTCTGCTTGAGTTGCTGTTTATTCAGCGCCAACCATTGAATGGCGATAATCGGAATTGCAGATTCTATTTCGCCGCTCTCAAGCAATTGATAGGCTTCATCAAAATCAACGGCACGCACCAATATGTCTTCATCTTCGTGATCCAGGCCATGGATGCCGCCGACTTGAGAGCTATCGATTTTGCCGCAAAATAAGGTAATGCGTTCAGACGACCCGCCGGGTGTTGTGTAAAACTCATTGATAACCATCAGTTCCTGAATTTCACAACCCGCTTCTTCGACAGATTCACGGTAAGCAACTTCCTCGGCAGTCTCTCCTTCTTCTATCGCACCCGCAACAATTTCCACCAGCCAGGCTCTATCCGGCTGTAAAATAGCGCCTGCCCGGAATTGTTCGATCAATACAACCTTATCGGTATGGGGATCGTATAATAACACTGCGACACAACTGCCGCGCACAAACAGCTCACGGTTTATTTCAGCGCTCCAGCCGCCTGCAAACAAAGTATGTTTCAAACGGTATTTCTCCATGCGAAAAAAACCAGGATAAACGATTTCCTTTTCGAGAATTTCAAATTGCTTTTTCATGGTTTGCTCTGATATTCAACTTTATAAATGACACCCAACGTATCATCACTAATCAACAGACTGCCATCCGGCAGGGTTAAGATATCCACCGGCCGCCCCAGCACCTTGCCGTTTTTGGTTAACCAGCCGCTAATAAAATCCTGTTCTGAAACAGGTTTGCCCTGGTCAAATTTGATCAGGGCGACACGATAGCCTTGCGGCATGGTGCGGTTCCAGGAGCCATGCTCAGCGACAAATAACTGGTTTTTGTATGCATCCGGAAATTGCTTGCCCTGATAAAAGCGTATGCCTAAAGTTGCAACATGAGCTCTGAATTCCCATACCGGAGCTTTGAATTGCCGGCATTTTTTAATAGCACCAAATTCAGGGTCTGGAATATCGCCGCCATGACAATAAGGATAGCCAAAATGTTCGCCTTTAACAGACCAATGGTTAAGTTCATCAGGCGGCGCGTCATCACCTAAATAATCACGGCCATTATCGGAAAAAAACAACGCATTGGTCCCTGGCTGCCAATCAAAACCAACAGTGTTTCTAATGCCACGGGCAATAATCTCAACATCGCTGCCGTCTTGATTCAATCTGACCAGCGAGGCATAAATTTCTTTTTCAGGATTGCAAATATTGCAGGGTGCGCCGACCGCTGTATACAGCTTATTATCGGGACCAAAACGCAGATACCTCCAGCCATGATGCTTGTCGGCTGGAAGCTGGTCATAAACCACTACGGGTTTGGGGGGATTAGCTAACTGCTGGTTGATCCGGTCAAATCGAATAATACGATTAACTTCCGCCACATAGAGCGAACCGTCTTTATAGGCAACGCCATTGGGCATATTTAATCCGCTGGCGATAAGATATTGCTGTTCGGCTACGCCATCATTATTACTATCCTGCAGCGCATAGACCTTGCCTTCATTGACAGTTCCGGCAAAGACAACGCCGTTATCGCCCAAAGCCAAACTGCGTGCATTCGGTACGTTATTGGCATAAATTGATATTGTGAAGCCGTCTGGTAAATGCAATTGTTTTAACACATCCTGATGATCGCCGGATTTTGCACAAGCTAAAGGCAGGGTAAGCAAAAGCAAAGGCAACAGCGTTATTTTGATCAAATACATAAGAACGTCCTCCATCAATAAACTTTTAGCTATATTATCACTCTGAAAAACAGATTGAATTAATTTATTCAATCCCCATATAGATCGAATATCAACTTAAACCTAAGGGCTATCACCATGATGCGTATTTTCCTTTTTCTAGCGACCAATGCCGCAATATTGGTTGTTATCACTATTGTTTTTAATCTTTTAGGCTTGAGCGGCACTTTGGATGCCCAAGGCATAAATCTTGACCTTAACGCCTTGCT
>JBAQEN010000385.1:0-4520 GCA_049286765.1 Methylococcaceae bacterium | reverse complement strand
GCGGAATCCTTGCCGATGGAATACAACATGACGGGATGCTCGAATTCAGCCGCCACTTCACGAATAATATGAATACTTTCAGCTTCCAGCTCTTTAAGATGGGTTAGTTTATGATCGATCATTTGTGACCTACGGTTAGGTGTTTTCAGATAAGGAATATAACTGTGTTGTTATAAGGATTGAGACCGCAGCATTAATTTATATTCCTGCCGGAGGGTTCAACTAAAGCCGCTCCAGCTGAGTGAATCGTCACGAGTGAAAATCTTTGCCCACCAGCACTTCTTTGACATAACCTGCCTTGATGACAAAATCGCCAAATGGTTCACCAGGATTCCGCTCACGGGCATATCGCTGAAGAATGGGGGTTAATTCTGCAAGAATCTGTTCCTCGTTGATATTCTCCTTGTACAGTTTATTCAGGCGTTGACCATGAAAACCTGCGCCCAGATACAGGTTATACTTGCCCGGCGCTTTGCCGATAAGACCTATTTCCCCAAGAGTTGAACGCGCGCACCCGTTCGGACAACCGGTCATGCGGATCAGGATCGGATCGTTTTCAAGCCCGGCCTCTTTTATGACGACATCAAGCTTATCGATCAGTGAAGGCAGGTAACGTTCGCTTTCGGCCATGGCCAGGCCGCAGGTGGGAAAAGCCACGCAGGCCATGGCATACAACCGTAATCCGGTCTGCAGATGGGAATCTGCCAGTTGATATTTTTTAAGCAGGGCATCAATAACCGGTTTCTCTTTGGAGCTTACCCTGCCAATGATCAGATTTTGATTAGCAGTGAGTCTAAAATCGCCATCATGTACTTTGGCAATTTCACGAAGTCCGGTCATCATCGGATATTCTTCAGTGTCGAGGATGCGTCCGTTTTGGATAAATAGTGTGTGATGCCAAGTGTCATCAGTGCCCTCGACCCATCCATAGCGGTCGCCGGAGTGCTCAAATGCAAATGCTCGGGGTGCTTCCATGTGCCACCCTAGGCGCTGGTTGAGTTCAAACTTGAGCCAGTCGGTGCCCCGGTCATCGACGGTATATTTAAAACGCGCGTGTTTGCGATTGGTTCTGTCGCCAAAATCACGTTGAATCTTGACGATCTCCTCGGCGACCTGTAGCGTCTTGTTCTTGGGGCAGTAGCCAATCACATCGGCCAGACGCGGGTAGGTAGGCGCCTCACCGTGCGTCATGCTTAGGCCGCCGCCAACGGTAACGTTAAACCCTTGCAATCGACCATCTTCGGCGATAGCGATAAAGCCGAGATCATTGGCGAATAGATCGACATCATTACTGGGCGGAATAGCCACCGCTATTTTGAATTTGCGCGGCAGGTAGTGTTTACCATAGATCGGCTCTTCATCCTTCCGGGTCGAGGACAGCAGTTCCTCGTCCAACCAGATTTCATGGTAAGCAGTCGTTCGGGGCGTCAAATGTTCACTGATGCGGCGGGCATATTCATAAACTTCTTCGTGCAGGCGTGATTGGTAGGGATTGGGATTGCACATGACATTGCGGTTCACATCCCCGCATGCGGCTATCGTATCCAGCAATGCACCATTAATTTCCGCGATGGTTTTCTTCAGGTCACGCTTGATGATGCCATGAAGCTGGTAAGCCTGTCGTGTGGTCAGGCGAATGGTATGGTTGCACCAGGTATTAGCGATGCGGTCTACATCCAGCCATTGCGTCGGCGTGCACACACCGCCGGGTACACGGATGCGAACCAGAAACTGGTAGTGAGGCTCCAGTTTTTGCCTGCGGCGTTCATCCCGCAGATCGCGGTCATCCTGCTGGTAAATACCATGATACTTGGACAACTGGGTGTCGTCCTCAGCAAGTGCGCCAGTAAGGGGGTCCTGCAGGCTCTTGACCAGCGTACCCCGCAGATAATTGCTCGCGTCCTTGATACGCTCAACTTCAACCCGTTTTGCTAATTCTTCTGGCGTTACATCGGTCATCGTTTAATCCTCATTTAATACACATCCCGCTGATAGCGTTTTTCCTTTTGTAGATTTCCCACATAATCCTGCGCATTGTCCTGACCAATCTCAGATGCCACAATCCCGAGCAACGCCTCATGCACGTCGTGCGCCATGCGTTGTTCATCGCCGCAGACGTAAAGATGAGCGCCCTCCTGCAGCCACGCATAGAGTTCCTTGCCATGTTCAGCCATCAGATGCTGAACGTAGATTTTCTGCGCCTGATCGCGAGAGAAGGCAACATTCATACGAGTCAAAACTCCGCTTGTCAGGTAACGTAGCCATTCGGTCTGATAGAGAAAATCAGTCTCGAAATGCTGATCGCCGAAAAACAACCAATTTTTACCCGTAGCGCCTATCGCTTCCCGCTCTTCGACAAAAGCGCGGAATGGGGCGATGCCGGTTCCCGGACCAATCATGATGATTGGCGTGGAAGAGTCGACCGGAAGCTTGAAATTAGTGTTGCGATCAATATAAACAGGGATAATCGTGTCCTCGCCGATGCGATCAGCCAGAAAAGTCGAGCCTACTCCTTTGCGGTCGCGACCATAAGACTGATACCGCACGGCAGCTACGGTCAGATGCACTTCATCGGGATGCTGTTTCAAACTGGAGGCAATCGAGTAAAGACGGGGCGGCAATTTACGCAGACATTCGACAAACGCCTGAGGCGATAAATTCTCCGCTGGAAAATCCGTTATAAGATCTACGATTTCGCGGCCATACAGATAATCATTCAATTCTTTTTTGGACTTATCATCCAGCAACTGTTCCAGACTTTTGTTTCTTGCCAGCAAGGCATATTTTTGCATCATCGGCCGGGTGATGGTGGTGATCTCATAATGACGAAACAATACGTCATAGATAGTGATGTCCTTACCATCAACATTGACCTGTTCTTCACCGTTAAAATGAAGTAACTGCAGGAGATCAACGACCACATCCGGTGCATTGGCCGGGTAAATACCGAGGGCATCACCCGGCTCGTAAGTCAATCCGGAACCTTCCAGCGACAATTCCATATGATGCGTTTCCTTGATAGAGCCACGTCCATTCAGGACGATATTTTCCAGTAAAATCGCAGGGAACGGATTCTTGCGCGAATAGGAGGAGAAAGTTGAAGCCATTAAAGTCGGCAATGATAAACCTGCCGATTGAGGTTTTATCGCCACCCGTGTAGCCAGTTCACTTAACACCGCATCCATCCAGACTTCAGCGCTAGACTCGAAGTCGACATCGCAGTCGACACGTTGAAGTATCCGCGTTGCTCCCAATTCCTCCAACTTGCGATCGAAGTCGACGCCCATTTTGCAAAAGAATTCGTAGCTGGAGTCGCCCAGGCCAAGAACGGCAAAGTGCGCTTGCTTTAGTGCAGGTGCACGTTTGCTAAATAAATATTCATACATTTCCCTGGCATTGTCGGGAGGCTCGCCTTCGCCATAGGTACTGACTATGACCAAAAGGTATTTCTCGGCCTTCAATTGCGGGAGTTTATAGTCCCCCATTTTTTTGATTGCCGTTCTCAGTCCACGACTGGTAGCCAATTGTTGTGTCTGTTCGGCAAGCGCTTCACAATTGCCAGTTTGCGAACCGACGAGGATAGTAATATCGGCGTTAACTCCAGCATCTGAAGCTGCCGTTATACCTGAGCTCAGAACTGAGCCTTTAGGAACCAATCCGGTCAAATATCCCCCGGTCCAGGCTAATTGCTCCGGCGACAAAGAGGAAATGAATTGCTGGAAAAAACGATGTTGGTCATCGTTTAATGGCGTCTTCTTGAGTTCAGGTAATAATGTATGCATAAAAAAACCAGGCTCTTAATGGATTTTAGGCCACGAATTTAAATTGAGGATAAAATGACTTACGTAACAGATTCAAACATTGGTCAGGGTAGGCGCTAGTATTCCCTGAAGCTTTGATAGCTGTGAATGTAACGTAACCGGACTCCTTGCTCCTCAACCACCTCAGCTATTCGAACACTTGTAATGCGCAAGGTTCCGGTATAGTGACCAACAGTTACTGACTTAATTTTTGACCAAAAAAGCCAGTGGCCTTTTAGGGCTCACTGGCTTCCGGTTGACTGGTCAGCATGTGTTTTTTATAAAGTACTTTATGTTGTAACATTCTGTCAATAGCCATGTATTTTTTACAAAAATATACGTAATGCTATCTATTTATTCGATATTTTTATCTAATTATGTTGTTTTGTTAATTGAGACAAGCGTACTAAGCTGTCAAGACAATACGTCGGCAGAAATTAACAGAACATCATAAATCGGAATCAGGAGCCAAACCATGCTACTCGGTCTACCCAAAGAAATTAAAGATAACGAGAATCGTGTCGGGATGACGCCTGGCGCAGTTAAAGCTTTGACGCGGCGTGGTCATCAGGTACGGGTTCAGAGTGGAGCCGGCTTAGGAAGCTCGCTTTCAGACGAAGAATATCAGTCTGCCGGAGCAGAAATTGTTCCCTTTGCGGAAGATGCATGGGCGGCGCAAATGGTGGTTAAAGTAAAAGAGCCGATTGCTTCGGAATATCA
>JBAQEN010000384.1:0-3683 GCA_049286765.1 Methylococcaceae bacterium | reverse complement strand
GGCTGTTTCAGCCCCTGGGACTTGCTCGGTAAACCATTGAGACGGGTTCATGTATGGATTCCTGAAAAATAAACGAATAAATAAACGGGCATTATATTAGAATTTGGTATCTCACGGCATAATGGAGTTAGTAAAAGTTGAATTTAACCGGTTGGGTAGCGACTTCATCAAAAACCAAAGGATATCGGCAAATGGTGGAATATGATGAGTAGTGACGTAGGCTGAGATGGAGCGATAGCATAATCCCTGCAATCGAAGCCCCGAACCGCTGGGATTCGCTACGCGCTCTATCGGGTCACGTTGTTCATCCCAACCAACGAATTATTTCAACTGATCTTGGCGGATATAGAGAATCCCCGCAGAAATAAGATGGATAGGGTTCAATAAATTAGTCCCAACTGAATTTGAAATTGATTGGCCGGTTTCGACCCAAAAGCGGCGTTCAGCCTGAGCTAAAAATGACAGCCGATACGCGGACTTTCAACGAGCAAGCTCACTGCATCAAATTATGGGTGCCGGAAAATTCACAATATTGTGGACGGTAACCAACTAACACTTACAAAAGATGCACCTCCTTTATCGGAAGTATCTTTCCGGCACGAGCTTATATTTCTCAGAGAATCCGCAGGAAGCGATTCCGATCTGCTGGCACGGGGTTGGGTTTTCTGCTCCTTCGGTTGTTATTCGGGCTGTGCAGGTTTCTTTGGTGCCGAGTCTCAACCGGCCAAGGCAGGAAACAATACGATAAGCAAAGGTTTCATTATTGAAGCTTGGATTGTGTAAGAAATTAAATTCAGATGGCGGTCAACAATATGTACATAAGTTCTTTATCCCCGAGGGCTAATCTATGCACACATCTCATTCTGTAAAGACCCGCCCTGATACATCATTGCAAAATTCTGTAAGCTACGAAGCATTGTAATGGGGCCGGGTGGCGACTCTGAACCATAACCTTTCCAGCCGTCGATACGCGCAATGATCCAAGATGCCCAAGCCAATTGATCGTTGTCATAGGGATTTTCTGCTTTTGGGTTCTTCCTTCATTGTGTCGGCCTTCGTGCTTCGTGGAACCAGATCCGGTATTGCTCCATTTTCGCGCGCTGTTCAGCTGGCGCGTGGCGGCGGCAGGTAGAATATTCCTTTGTGCCCAGCTTCGCGCCCCAACGTATTTCGGCGCAGTCGTTGGGATTATAAGTCATTTCATAGGCCCGTTTCCGCGCCAGCACCTCGGCCACGTAAAGCGCCCACGGGCTGCCGTCCGTGCGCCTATAGCGGATGCTGCGTTCCTGGATGCGCCTTGTGTGATACTGCTCGATCTCGGTTTTGGCCTCTTCGGGGCTCCTGCCGTTCATGACGAACAATTCGGGGTTGCGCACGATCTTCTCGGGCAAGCCATTCAGCACATTGATGGCGATGATGAAGCGCATGTCGCGGGAGGGCGTGGAGTAATCCTCCCACGGGCCGATGGTCTGAAAAATCGCTGCGCCGCTAGGCATGGGGATGACGCTGCCGGGGTTCTTGCGGAAATACGCCTCGCCGTTGTTCACCGAGGTTACGCGGGTCTCGATTTGCTCTACCAAGGCGTCCAGGGTGGCTTCGTAAGCTTGCTTGGGATCAAGGCCTCTGGGGTTCACGAGCCTGGCCAGCCTGGCGTAGAAATCGTCGGGGGGAAGTCGATCTTGCTCTAAGGAAAAGAGGGCGAAGCCGGGGTGGTCGACCAGCTCGTCATTGGAGAGCGCCCGCCATCCGTCCGAGGCCGTGCGGGCCAAGGGCCGGAAAGCCTTGAAGCCCGGCCCGGCACTGGCGATATTGGCGAACAGCAATGTGCCTTCCCAAATCCGTTTGCGAGCGACCGAGTTGTCCGGCTGGGCGTCGACGGCCAGCAAGATACCAGGGTGGCCCGCCGTCTGCGGCACCCATTCAACCAGTACCAGCACATGGCCGTAGGGGTCGGCATAGACCGTCCCCGGCCAGAGCGTCTCCCGGCTGAGAGGGACGGGATACAGATCAGTGGACTCGTCATCAAGCCCGGTCCGCGCCGATCCCGAATGGACAGCATTCGCCAACTGCCCGCTGACATTTCTGAAGTTGGCCTGAGAGCTGATGCCGTGGGTGAATTCGGTGTTGACGGTGGCTGCGCCACAATGCGGCGGCGCCTTGGCCGAGCCACGACTGCAGGCGCGGAAGGCGATTGGCAGGCCGACCTTCCAGGCAAAATAAGCCCGCAAGGTGTAAGGCAGGTCGGCGCAATCGGGGGTTAGTGGCAAATTTTTGTCTTCGTTGAGGCCGAGATGGTTGTGCAGGAAGTTGCGCTTGGTGTTGCGCATTACCGGCTCAAGGGAAGGGAAGCTGAGATTTTCCTCGGGTGGCGCACCAAACAACTCTTCGATCCATGCGGAATAAAAGGCTTCGGTGGCAAGCCCCCACGCTTTAGGTCTTTCCTGTACGCCTGACCCGCTGATGGTGAGCGGATGGCAAGCGGTAAGTTTGCCATCCCGTCCCGCAACTACCCGATAATCCCCTTTATTGAACTCTTCCAAAGTGGCGGCCAGACTCCAGGGCGGGCCGCCTCGTCGTCGGGATTGCAGGGGCATGCGCCCGCCTTGGCTGTCTATCAGGGCCAGTTCCGATATGGGGCCGTCCGTGGACACGGCCATGATCTTGATCTGCCCATCGGCTTTGAGGTTGAGGGGCGAGATCCAGATATGCGTTTCGCCGGTTTCTTCGCATGAAGTGTCCTCAGCCAGCGCTCCCGAAATGTTGGCCCATGCCAGCAGGCAAGCGAAGCAAAAGTGAAAGATTTTGACCTGGGTTGTCATGTCCACACATCCGTTTTAATAATGGGAAGGCTCCGTCTTTGATTGCATTTACCTTTTCGGCTCATACTTTTCTCCATCCCATGACATTCAAGTGCTTACGGTAATCATGACAGATATAATGGCTACCCCGATCGGGATGATGGAGCAATCTGCAACCGTTATTATCAGTCAATTACCTACAGAACAATAATATCAAGCTATTATTGATAATACATTAGCCGATGCAATTTTATATCTGCTGATGCACAACGCGCACCAGATGTATTGAAAAAAAGCTATGCGAAAAATGAATTCCTTAACTGAAGTTGAACATTTGGAGTTAAAATTCACTTCCTACGATGCGTTAGGTTTCGGGTGTTCAAGTTCGATAAGAATCTGTGTTCAAATTAACCAGAATGCTCAAAAACACTATCTCGAAACCGATCAACGCTGAATTAACTCAATAAAAAATGAATCGATTAATTATACGGATTTGGCTTTTGCTGACGATTGCATTTATGTTGAATGCATGTAGCAGCACTGCGCCTACGGTCAAGCAAGATAAAACCATGACCTACCGGACTAATGCTCAAGCGCGGACGGCTCCACCGCGTAACTTCTTTAGATCGTCGACTTACCCTTCGGTCAAGCACGATAAAACCATGGCATACCGGACTAATACTCAAGCGCGGACGGCTCCTCCGCAAAACTTTTATCGATCGGTAACTCACACCGGAGCATTTCAAATACCTGGCGATCTGGAACCGGCGGTAGAATTCTGGTGCAAAACTTATACGGTGTGGCATCGCTCGGAAGTAGCATTTCACGACGACCGCTATCTGGATGTGATATACGAAGTGATGGTGTTGCCCGGCTATGTCGGCG
>JBAQEN010000383.1:0-4030 GCA_049286765.1 Methylococcaceae bacterium | reverse complement strand
CCGTTTCCTCTGTGATCGTGGCGAATTTGAGCAAGGCATGTCTTTACTGGCTCAGGCTCTTTCAAATCCGTTAAATGACAAGCAGTGGTTGGCCTTGACCAATGCCGGACGTTGCCAAATGGCGATGCATCAGCAACAAAAAGCCAAAGCCTATTTCAAGCAAGCGCTACTATTAAATAATTCTTACGCGCCCGCATTGCTGGAAATGCAGCAAATCAGCTACCAAAGCGGCGAATATTGGGCGGCCAAGGGCTATTTACAACGCTACCTGAGTGTTGCGGAGCATACGTCGGGAACCTTGTGGTTTGCTGCACAAACAGAGCGCGCATTAGGTAATGCGGAACTGGCTAAAGAATACCAGAACTTATTATTGGAAAAATTTCCACTTTCAAATGAAGCAAAACGAATCAAGCCTGTTTCACAATAACAGGCATCGCTAATCAATATGGCTAATAATATACAAGCAGTCCGGGGAATGCACGACGTGCTCCCCGAACAAACTCCGCTCTGGCAATACGCGGAACAAATGATAAGAGAGACGCTAGGCGCGTATGGTTATAGTGAAATCCGGCTGCCCCTCGTTGAAAAAACAGAACTTTTCAAGCGCTCTATCGGTGAAGTGACCGATATAGTCGAAAAAGAAATGTACACGTTTGACGATCGGAACGGAGATTCCCTGACATTGCGTCCGGAAGGCACGGCGGGTTGTCTAAGAGCCTGTCTGGAACATGGGTTATTAAATAATCAAGTGCTCAGATTATGGTATTACGGTCCTATGTATCGCCATGAACGCCCGCAAAAGGGGCGTTACCGCCAGTTTTTTCAATTGGGTGTTGAAACTTATGGCATGGCTGGGCCTGATATTGATGCTGAATTGATACTGATAATGGATCGGCTATGGAGAAAACTGGGTATCCGGGAGAAGGTTCGCCTGCAATTGAATTCCTTAGGGACAATTGTTGAACGGCTGGATTATCGCGAAAGCCTAGTCAGTTATTTTCAGGAGCATCTGGAGGAACTGGATGAAGATAGCCTGCGCCGGCTGGAGACCAATCCTTTGCGGATTCTGGATACCAAAAACCCGGCGATGCAACAGCTTGTTGCCAATGCTCCCGAATTAATGGCTTATCTGGGCGATGAGAGCCTTGATCATTTCAAGATATTGACCGCAACATTAGACGATTTGGGAATAAGCTACGAAATCAACTCCAGATTAGTGCGTGGACTGGATTATTACGGCAAGACGGTTTTTGAATGGGTGACCGATGAGCTGGGTTCTCAGGGCACTGTGTGTGCGGGCGGCCGTTATGATGGCCTGATAGAACAGCTGGGCGGCAGGGCCAATTATGCTGTGGGTTTTGCAATGGGCATAGAGCGACTATTGGCTCTAATAGAAACCTTGGGTAATGTCCCTGTGACAAGAACTGTTGATGTGTATATGATTCGTGTTGGTGAGAAAGCGGAACGGGAAGGCTTGCGGTTTGCCGAGGTTATAAGAAACGAAGCGCCTGGGTTGAAGCTGCAAGTGAATTGTGGCGGCGGCAGCTTTAAGAGTCAGTTTAAAAAGGCTGACAAATCAGGCGCTGAATATGCCGTCATTCTGGGTGACGATGAAGTCAGCCGTGGCGAGGTCGGCGTAAAATCCTTAAGGCTTCAGCAAGAACAACAGACTTTATCCCGGCAGCAAACAATAGCCTTTTTGCAAGAGTTACGTACGTAGCCAGGGAACTTCACGTAACCCGGCCTACGTAAACCCCATACTATTTTTAATAATACTATCAAGAGAAACAAAGTGGAAATTTACGATACAGAAGAAGAACAGCTTGAAGCCTTAAAAAGATGGTGGAAAGAAAACGGGCAATCAACTATTGTGGGTCTTGTTCTTGGTATTGCCGTTGTTCTGGGCTGGAATTACTGGCGGGATCACAAGAAGGCTCAGGCTGAACAGGCATCAGCTTTATACAGTCAGTTGATACAATCGATTGGGGCAGATAAAAAAGACAGCGCGGAAAAACTGGCTGAGCGCATACAGGAACAATTTCCGAAGACCCAATATGCAGCTTACAGCGGGCTTGTACAGGCAAAATTAAAAGTTGAGCAAGGCGATTTGGCGGCGGCGCAGCAGATTCTGAAGAAAATAGCAGCAGGATCGAATAAAGAATTGAGCAATATTGCCAAGATCAGGCTGGTGAGGTTAATGCTGGCTAGCGGCGAATATGAGCAGGGATTGCAGTTAATTAATGACGTTGATCCGGCGGCATCAACCAGTTTTTCAGGGAATTATGACGAATTGGTAGGTGATTTATATGTTGCCCTGGATCGTTTGGATCAAGCCCGTAGTTCTTATCAAAAAGCATTGGAAAATGGCTACAAGTCGCCGTTATTGCAATTCAAGATTGATGATCTGACAGCCCCGGAAAAGGGTGGGGTTCAAAATTCTGAACCTGTACAATAATGCGTCTGATTAGCCTTTTATTGCTTTGTTTGGTTTTGGCAGGTTGCGCCGCATTTGATACGTTAAATGATTCAATTTCCGGTATTTCAGATTATTTTCTGGGCGGAGAGGATAATTCTGATCCTCCGGCAGTATTGACCGAATATACTCCCGAGGTAAAAATCGAGGAACTGTGGCAGGAAACTGTCGGTATAGGTTCAAATGAGCGCGCTTTGAAACTGGTTCCGGCAATCGGTTCTGGAAGAATAGTGGCTGCAGACAGCGATGGCTTGGTGCAGTCCAGGGATTTGAGGACAGGTGATCTGATTTGGGAGGTCGAGACTGACATTCATTTTTCCGGCGGCCCCAGTCTAGGAAAGGGAACTGTCATTTTGGGATCGAGCGATGCCGAAGTTGTTGGCTTGAATAGTGAAAACGGCGAGACGCTTTGGAAATCCAACGTATCCAGCGAAGTACTTTCTGTGCCTGTTATTGCCAATGGTATTGTTGTCGTTCGTACAACCGACGGCGTTGTTTTCGCCCTTAACGAAAAAAATGGCGGAAAATTGTGGAGTTATGAAATTAACGTGCCAGCGTTAAGTGTGCGAGGAATCGGTGCGCCTATTATTGTTGAGGATAATGTGATTGTTGGCTACGATAATGGCAAATTGATGGCATTACGGCTAAGTGATGGCAAGTACGGCTGGGAAACCAGTATTTCCATTCCCAAAGGACGTTCTGAAGTTGAAAGGCTTGCAGATTTGGATGCTGATCCAATAGATGTATCCGGCGTGATTTATATTGCCGGTTATCGCGGCGGAGTCGCAGCTGTTTCGGAATTGGATGGTGATGTATTATGGCGTAACGAAACCATTTCTTCCTATACAGGCCTCAGTAATGACTTGCGTTATTTGTATTTATCAGATGTAAGCAGTGAGGTGTTGCAGTTGGATCAGCGTACCGGTGCATCATTGTGGAAGCAAAAGGATTTGCATCAAAGAAAATTAACAGCGCCGGCTGTCTATGATAATTATGTCGTCGTAGGCGATTTTGAAGGTTATGTGCATTGGTTGTCTACCAGTGATGGCAGACAGCTTGGCCGTGTCAAGGCCGCTGACAGCATAATTGATGCCAAGCCTGTTGTGGTAGATAATACTGTTTATATTTATGCAAGAGACGGCACGCTTACCGCTTTAAAAACTCAATGACCCAATATATGTTACCCGTTATAGCCCTGGTTGGCCGGCCAAATGTTGGCAAGTCAACATTATTCAACTATTTAACCCGCAGCCGGGAAGCTTTGGTTGCTGATTTCCCAGGGTTAACCCGGGACCGGCAATATGGACGGGTAAAACAGGGTAATCGCGCCTGTCTGGTTGTTGATACCGGCGGTATAGCCGATGTTGCCGAGGGTATAGAAAGTGTTTCCAGAAAGCAGGTACAGATTGCTCTGGAAGAAGCGGATATCGTATTTTTTATGGTTGATGCGCGGGAAGGATTAAGCGCATCAGACAAAATCATTGCCGATATGCTCAGAAAGCTGGATAAGCCCATAATCCTGGTTACCAATAAAGTAGATGGTATTGACGCTAATTT
>JBAQEN010000382.1:0-2433 GCA_049286765.1 Methylococcaceae bacterium | reverse complement strand
CTTCAAGCCGGTCACTCATTTAGGTTGAGCAGATCGTAAGCAAAAGCTTCAAAATATCTTAAAACTCGAACGACTTCAGTCTTTGGTTTAAATCTATGAGCTGCATCGCTTGCACGCGCATAAGTTGACCTAACCAAATCCTCGATCATGCTCTCTAATTTAACTACTTGTTCAACCACTTCTCTTTCTTTGGAACCAGCGCCGTGTGCCAATAAAATATAATCAACCCGTTGTTTTTGAGTTGGCCCTGAAGTATTTGCTTCTTGCTTATACCAGTTCTATTTACATACAACATCATCAGGAGCAAGTAGCCGAAGCATTGTGCCCAAAACTTCTCTGATTTCGTGTGCTGTTCCAGCCCAAGACACCCGTCTTTCGTCCTCTATATCATCCTTAACTTGGGCATAACTTTTTGCCAGATTTTCAGAGACCTTTGATAATGCATCATATATAGTATTTTTGTAACTGCTCAGCCATTATTGGTGTTATTCATTCCTCATCCTTCGCCGATCATTCCACAACTTTATTCAGCATTTCTGCTAATGCAATCGTATTATTCACCAGTGATTCAAGCTGCAATTGTTCATCGTTTGATAGATCGGCATAGTTACTATCTTTCAGCGGTTCCATACTCTTAAATTGCTCGCTTACACGACCAAGCAACGCCTCAGTTTCCGAGTGGATGAGCGAAATAGCAGTACGAATTTCAGAAAGTTTTTCCCCTGCGTTCGTCGCTTCATTTGTTTCTTTATGAGCTTGTTCCGTTGTTGCCCTATTTTCCTGATCGAGAGCAAACAGTGTACCCATCGCGATAACAACACAAGCGATACTGAAACCAATCACGGGCACGGCTGAGGCTAATCGGCCTTGCCCGGCTGCAATACCCCTGCCGCCGATTGCTTTCGCTCCGCCGCCAAGCCATGCCAGTGCAGCTTTATTCTGAGCAGCACCCGAAAGTCTTGAAATAGGGGTTCCTGTCGAAGCATTTCCAAAGGTAGTGGCAATCCACATGGCGGCATCGGGAGCCATTTGTGCGAAAGCCATCCCGCCTTTCATCCCTGCCGCTACACCAAAGCGCAATATTACGTCTTCTTTTTTAGCTTCGGCAGCCACATAATCTTCTGTATGGCGGAATTTAGTGTATTCAATTTTGATACGCTGAAAATTGGGTTCGAATTGATGGGGTGTGTTTGTTATTCTTTTAAGAAAGTCTTCAATATACTGAATGAGTTCAACCGTTTGTTTACGGGTCTGGTAGAGTCGTTCACATTCTGCCTCAACTGTTTTAACGAGGCAGTTGTATTGTTCGACGGCCTTTTCATGTTCTGCAAGGGCCTTTTTTTTCTTTTCGTTATTCAACATACGTTTTCGCCTATCTGCTGTTGCTGCTGTTCTTGGCTACTGATCTTCCAAGACTCGGATCCGCTCTTCTAGTTGGTGTAGGATACCGACCCTGTTGGTTACCAGACCAAAAACAAGTTCCACGACCATATCTTCACCTTGCTGTGCAGCGGTTCGAACTTCTTCTTCGGTAGGTATTCGCAGAGGTTCCATGCCATAATTGTGGCCGAATTGCACGATTTTGACAACGGTAAGGTTCAACAGGCAATCATGCCTGAGCAGTTACGTATTTTTGGTAGATTCAGCGCTTTCTAATCGCAACTTTCTAGGAATATTTTTTACTGATCCACGAACACAATTCCTAATTTCTTCTCAAGATACTCTCTCAGTCGTAAAACCTGAATACGGATTGGATTAGTAGGTTTCTCCAGAAAGTAAATCTTGTGACCTTCTGCTGGAACATAAACAAGTTTTCTTTCTTCGTTTTCTACAGGAGTGCTTATTATCGTTTCGTGTTTGACATCACTTGAAAAATCCCAGCAGATAATCCATCTCGTATATTTGAAAGAATGGTTGAAACTTTTTTCGAGCAAGTACTTCAACTCGATGTACCAGAATTCGCAATCTGAGATTACATTATCAGTCTTGTTTCTTCCAATAATATCAATTCCCCGACTTGTGTTGTAGTCCAATGGTTCAAATTCAAACAACTCAGGGTGCAAAGAATACAAGGATGTGAAGAGACCAAAAACTTCAGACTCGTTTTGTGGTTCAAGAAAAACTCGGTCTTGGTATTTCGCTATTTTTCTTGCCTTGATAGATTTAATTCGTCTATCGAATTCAGCCTTCTCAATTTGTAAGGTCTTTTCTTCATCGTTCCATTTCGAAACAGCAAATAGACCTTTACTTGTTAAGTCTTCATCTATTTCCTTCATGAAAGCTTGAGCGATATTCTTAATATCATTGACAATATCAGGCTCTGTGTTTGATATACTTCCCCGATTTGCTGTGAGTTTGAATTTTTGGCAATTTATGAAACCATGAAACAGTAAGTATGAATTTGACCCTGAACCAAAACCTGTAACCCATTCA
>JBAQEN010000381.1:0-2292 GCA_049286765.1 Methylococcaceae bacterium | reverse complement strand
CTATGACCAGTCTCACCCCGCCGCCAAACGGGAGTCCTATCACAATGCAAAACGGTAAACTCGTCGTGCCCGATAACCCAATTATCCCCTTTATTGAAGGGGACGGAACCGGGCCGGATATATGGCGGGCCACAGTTCGCGTTTTGGATGCGGCAGTTGCAAGCGCCTATTCCGGACAAAGAAAAATTCACTGGCTGGAAGTTTATGCCGGAGGAAAGGCCAATCGGTTATTCAACACCTGGCTCCCGGATGCAACAGTTGACGCCTGCCGGGACTATCTGGTGTCCATTAAAGGCCCGTTGACCACACCAATAGGCGGAGGTATCCGGTCATTAAATGTGGCGTTGCGGCAAATGCTGGATATGTATGTTTGCTTGCGTCCGGTAAGATGGTTTCAAGGCGTACCTTCCCCGGTAAAAAATCCAGGCGCCGTCGATATGGTTATTTTCAGGGAAAACACTGAAGATATTTATGCAGGCGTGGAATTTGAACAAGGTAGCGACGACAATAAACTGTTCATGCGCCTGCTAAAGGAAAACTTCCCTGCACAGTTCAGTAAAATTCGTTTTCCGGAAACATCAGGTATTGGTATCAAACCCGTGTCACAAGAAGGGACGGAACGTTTAATACTTTCAGCGATTGACTATTGCCTGACCAATAAACGCAAAAGCCTGACTATCGTGCATAAAGGCAATATCATGAAATTTACCGAAGGGGCATTTCGTAACTGGGCTTATGCCGTCGCCGAACGTGAATATGCAGGGCAAACCTATACCTGGGGACAATGGGAAAAAACCCGCGCACAATCGGGCGAAGCCGCAGCCAATAAAGAACAGGCTGATGCTTTGGCAAGCGGCCGTATTTTAATTAAAGACGCCATCGCTGATATTGCCTTACAACAGGTTTTAACCCGGCCAGAAGATTTTGATGTGATCGCCACATTGAACCTGAATGGCGATTATTTATCCGATGCCTTGGCGGCGCAGGTTGGCGGCATTGGTATTGCCCCAGGGGGTAACATCAATTATCAAACCGGCACCGCTGTTTTCGAGGCCACTCACGGCACAGCGCCCAAATATGCTGACCTGGATAAAGTCAATCCCGGATCATTAATCCTGTCGGGTGAAATGATGCTGCGTTATATGGGCTGGTTTGAGGCGGCCGATGCCATCATAAGCGCAATGGATGCCGCTATTGCCAGCAGACGTGTCACTTACGATTTTGCACGATTGATGGATAATGCAACAGAAGTCAAGTGTAGCGAATTTGCCAATGTATTGATTGAAAATTTATAAGGCATAAAAAAACAGGCGAAGCTCTCCAAAAAACTTCGCCCTGGTTGCTTCTGGATAGAGGCCAGAATCCTGACTAACCTCGAACATCTGTGCCTTTCCACGTGATTATAGTATCCATAGGTATAAAGGCAAATCATGCTTTTAAATTTGCCCAGGACACCATGACATTATCAAGCATTTCAGAGAATAGGCTTTACCGATTCCCGTTTGGGAAATTTCCAAATTTGATGTTCGGCAAGACTGAAATAAGTTCCCAATTCGAAGAGCTTCCCCGCTGTATAAGCAATGCATCATAAATTGTGCCCTGATATTCCACGCATGGAATTGTCAAGTTGCCGGTCACCGAATCAACAAAAGCGATACATTCGCCAACACTGTGAGAGGCATCTGCCAAACAGGACGGAATCGTAACTGACGCAACTGATTCGCCCGTTCTGACAAATACGCTTAGGCCGCTGATAGCAATGTCAGAATTGGCTGTAGCATTCGCCACAGGTATGGGATCAAGAGCATTGGGACCACATGAACTTGGCAAACTAGCACCCGGCACCAGGCCAAGATTTAAAACGTTAGCACTCGTATAGAAGAGCAAATCTCCGTTAACAACCACTGAGCCTGCTATTGCAATGTCTGCACAGAACAAACCGCTCACAGCAAATAGACATATAAATTTTGCTTTCTTAATCATAATTACCTCCAAAATAAAAAATTTTTCTCTAACACTTGCTGTTATCAAGACTGAAATTGTTTGTCAATCACAGCCGCACTTTTACCTGGAAGATAAACTAAGTCCGGGTCCTTTTCAGAAAAGCCGTATAAAGGCCGCCTGAAAATTGATAACATGTACAGTATAGTAAGCATTTATTAACGGATGTTACGCAGCCCGTAATTTCCGCAATTCTTCATAAGCCATCTGGTTTGCCTTGATGAACAGCTTAGTCCTTAGTGCAAAATGATTGGCTTTGTGTTTTATCTTCAGACACTCCAGCTTGAACAC
>JBAQEN010000380.1:0-2350 GCA_049286765.1 Methylococcaceae bacterium | reverse complement strand
CGCTGTTTGATGATAATCCGACGATGGTGTTCAATCTTAAGGAAGATGGCCGTATTTTATCGGTTAATCACACGGGCGCTAAACAACTGGGTTTGACAGTTGAAGAGTTGCAAGATTGTTTCATTTTCGATTTTATCCATCCTTTGGATATGCCGATAATGTATGAGTTTGTTGAGCGTTGTTTGATAAGACCCTTGTTGGTGCATAAACAGGAAATCAGACAGGTTTGTAATAATGGACGGATTATTTGGGTTAGGGCTACCGCAAAATTTATTGAGAGTGAAAATAAGCTAAGCAGCATACTATTGGTCTGCGAAGACATCACAGAAGCTCGCTTGCTGAGCGAGCAAGTCGCGCATCAAGCCAGTCATGATGCTTTGACTGGCCTTGCAAATCGAAACAAGTTTGACGATTATGTTAAGCAAGCGATATCTCTGGCGCAAAAGGATAAATCCGAGCATGTCTTGTGTTATCTGGATCTTGATCAATTTAAAGTGGTTAATGATACCTCCGGACATCTTGCAGGAGATGAACTGCTCAGACAGTTGGGTGATTTGTTAAAGAGACAGGTACGGCATGATGATTTTGTAGCGCGTTTGGGTGGGGACGAATTTGGTATTTTGATGTATAACTGCTCTTTAAGCCAGGCGTTTCAAGTTTGTGAGAAATTACGCGATATAATCCGGGATTTTCGTTTTGCCTGGGAAGATAAAAGCTTTACTATTGGCGTAAGTGTCGGAATTTCTTCTATAAATGCAACCAGTCGCAACGCTGTCAACCTGCTTAAAGAGGCCGATGCCGCCTGTTACGCAGCAAAAGATAAGGGCAGAAACCGAGTGCATGTTTTCCGTCCTGATGATGAAGAATTAGCTTTAAGGCACGGAGAAATGCAATGGGTATCAAAAATACAGCAAGGACTGGAACAAAATCACTTTTGTCTTTACGGGCAGCCGATAGTGCCACTTACCAACAATGATGAAGGTTTACATTTTGAAACCCTGATTCGTTATCGAGATATTAAAGGACATATTGTTCCGCCAGGCGCGTTTCTATCATCGGCAGAACGCTATAATTTGGCGACGTCAGTGGACCGGTGGGTTATTAGTCATCTGTTTAGGTGGGTTGCCGAGAAACCAGATTTTCTATATGACTTGTCACTGTGTACTGTTAATTTGTCCGGCTTGTCATTGTCTGATGAATCCATGCTGGCGTTTATTTCAGAACAATTCGCTAAGTGGAGTGTGCCAACCCATAAAATCTGTTTTGAGATAACCGAAACCGCAGCCATTGCCAATTTATCATATGCGACTAAATTTATTCATTTTTTAAGGGAACGTGGCTGTTTATTTTCACTGGATGATTTTGGCAGTGGTTTGTCATCTTTTGCCTATTTAAAGAACCTGCCAGTAGATTACCTTAAAATTGATGGTTTATTTATTAAAGATATGTTGGATGATAAAGTTGATCTTGCCATGGTGAAATCAATTAATGAAATCGGACACATTATGGATAAAAAGACGGTCGCTGAATTTGTCGAAAATGAACGAACCTTTAACTTGCTAAATGAACTGGGTGTCGATTATGCGCAAGGTTACGTAATCGGCAAGCCCGTACCACTGGATGAACTTAAACTTATAAAACATTTTGTTGCGGCGCCGGAATGAAAGCTACCCCTTCCAAGCCTGGACTAAAGCATCTCGGAAATTGACTTGCTAATTGAGTAAAGCGCCTTCGTTATAACTCTCTACCGCTCCACGATAATTTTTTATGGGTTTTGGTTACTGCGCTACGATGAGGACCGCAGCAACTCCAGGCGATAAAATTCTGCCGCGTGCTTGTTTAAAGAATTCATCCGATTTGCCATCAATGCTTAGAGCTTTGCGCTTGGCAAGCAGGGTTATAAGGAAAGCAATCAGTTTGGATACAGATAATTTTCTGGAGCGGGTAAAATCGGTAGCTGATGCCTTTTGAATTTTTGATAAGCTTTCTGGTATTAATTGAACAAATTTTTCAAGATAACTTGAAAGTGGGCATGGATTTTCAAGACAGGGTTTGTGCCATGGCGGGTTTTTCATTCCGGATTATGCGTATATAGTTATTAAGAACATAAGCCATTGCACCCTATATCAATGAATTATGTCATGTTATTCCTTAAGTTAACAGCATTGGGATGTAGGTTAAATATATCATGCAAATGTTGCCATGCATCATGTCCAAACCATGGGAAAAATCGTACAAACACATAGTTCTAATTACTCTGGTTATAACCGCCACTTTCCACCCCTCTGTGTAAATCCAGACAACGGCGTTATTTTTGAACTGATTCGATATAAACCCGCCGGTTAAGTAC
>JBAQEN010000379.1:0-11256 GCA_049286765.1 Methylococcaceae bacterium | reverse complement strand
AGCTGGAGTGTCTGAAGATAAAACACAAAGCCAATCATTTTGCACTAAGGACTAAGCTGTTCATCAAGGCAAACCAGATGGCTTATGAAGAATTGCGGAAATTACGGGCTGCGTAACATCAGTTAATTAGATTCAAGGCAATATGCCGGATAACAGCCAGGTTTGCAGCACTGTGTTTTTTGAGTTCGATTGCTATCTCATCAAAGGCTATATCAAGAACCCAGTGAAGATTGTTTTCTATAGACCAATGCGCTCGTATCACTGCTCTAATCGCTGCGGGTCACTCGCATCAAGGCTACTGAAAACTCTTCGGTAACCTTGTCGCCAATTTCTCCTTTGGCGATAACTGCGATAATGCTTTGTAGGCGGTTTTCGTTATGCCGCTCTTGCAGCCAGGCAATATTGGCTGTCGTTTCATTGGTCGATTCTCTATCAGTGGATTTAGAGATGCCCTACAGAATGTTATGCATGATGGTCATTTTTCGGTATCTAGTTCTAAAGATAAAGTTTTTTAAAGTCTTCGACCAACCCTGAAACCTCCGAGTTTCCTTGCATAAAAGTATCCAGATTGGTTTTTAAGATCAAATTAATATCAGCCTGATTGCGAAGCTTTAAATTCCGCACCTTCTGCACTTCGTTTTCAGCTTCCTTTGCATTTCCTTGTAAAAATAGAGTTGCAGACAAACTAAGGTATCCGTAGCTTTTTTTCTCACCCAGTGTTGCCAGTTTAACAACATGCTCCTGGGCGATATCAATATACCAAGATTCTTGATTGTCCGATTTGGTCATCACAACTTCGTTTTCCAGCAATTCGATGGCTTGTTTTTGGTACTTGAGAGCCTGGCTTAAGTAACCAAGACGCCAGAAAATCTTCGCACTTTCTAGTGAAGATAGAGGATATTCTAAATTCTTTCCATACTCTTTAACCGCTGACTCATATTGCTGTTGTTTAAAATAAATTGTCGCAAGACTATTTTGATATCTAGACTCTGGCGATAAAGAGAGTGCCTTTAAATATTCAACCTTAGCAGCGTTTAAATCGCCCTGTTGTTCATAGAGTACAGCTAGATCATAATGAGCTTCAGACAGTTCCGGGTCCAATTTGATGGCCGATTCGTAGTAAGTAATTGCCTTATCCAGTTCATGATTGTCAGCATAAAATTCACCTAAAAACAAATTAACATGACCGTCCTTTGGGTTTTGCTTATAAAGGTCATCGACTGCCTGTTTATATGCCTCCCCGGATAAAGTTTCTTTAACCCCTGCTATTTTTAATCCCCATGCCGCCTGAAGGTTTTGTGGATTGATTTTGAGTTCTTCTTCAAAAATTCGTTTTGCATCTGCGTAGCGCCCAATATTCAGAGCCTTATCACCCTCGACGACAAGTTGCTTAATTGAAGATGCATCAATTTGAGCCCGTGTCGAACGATCATAGGTATGAACTGCCCATCCACCCGCAACTAGCAATAAAATAAAGAAAAACTTTTTCATATTTTCCTAGGTAAACTGGTTGCCAAGCTTGCAGAATAAATTCATGATGTCATTGCAACTAAAAAACATTTTTATCATACTTTGTAAGTTAATCGCTATACTAAGCAGGCCAGGGAATAGGAGAAATCAACATTGAAAAGTCGCTACTCCGGTGTTGTGAAATCATTCGGTATTTTTGCCGGAGTCACCATGGCCATTATATATTGAAGTTATAGGATGTCTTGTTGGCTCTTTTTATCCATCATTGCGATATTATCGAACCGGCAATGATTCCCATCAGTTTAAACAACGAAAAAGGCGACCGGAAAACATAACCCTGCGTTTCAACCTGAAAATTTCGATGTTGATGGGTGGAAACTTTTGGATGGTAATTGACACACATGATATCAGAAACCATGTGCTTCGGAAGAATGACGTCTGTATGGGCCCGATTTATCAGACACGGCTTCTTCGAAGATCAAAGTGAAGTCAAAAATAATCCAAAATAAAGGTAATGGGTTAAATCTGTAGTTTGTTGTATTATTAGCCACATGACAGGCTATCAGGAAGTCATTTGCCCCGAGTGAGGCAGCAAATTACAAAGTCTGGTCGTACTGAACAAGGGACACAACGTTATCGATGCCAGCATAAGGTTTGTGCAACAAAATTTACCTGTAACACACTTGTTTCAACACCTGATTAAGGTTCGGCAATACAAATTGCCGTGCACTAACCCTCTGGGTGTAACTGATCTTTCAAGTATTGGTGACCTAAATGTTCCTTAACCAGGTTTTACTCTCCGTTGCTCACTAAACCCCGAATACAGCTCCCCTAAATACCACTTACTCGAAGATAGAATTTGGTAACCAAAAAATCATTAGTAAATATAGCGGTCAAAGGATTTGCAAAAAATCCTATGGCGCATTACGTACCTTTATGCAGAATAACTTATTAATCATAAGGTTACCCGTGAAAACTGTTCATGCACCTAAAAAACTCCACCAACATTTGTATTTTAAAGTCCTGGCTGCCATTGTCATAGGCATTCTGCTTGGTTATTTTTATCCAGAAACAGCTATTGAAATGAAGCCTTTTGGTGATGGATTCATCAAGCTTATTAAAATGATCATTGCGCCAATCATCTTCTGCACAGTGGTAACCGGCATTGCCGGTATGCAAGAGTTGGATAAGGTAGGTCGCGTAGGTGTCAAGGCGCTGCTTTACTTTGAAGTTGTGAGTACACTGGCGCTAATTATCGGATTGGTTGTTGTGCATGTCATTCAACCCGGTGCGGGCATGAATATTGATGCAAACACCCTGGATACCAATGGGCTTACTACTTATACCGCAGTGGCGAAAGCGCAGAGTACGGTAGAGTTCCTGCTCAATATTATTCCTGCCAGTGTAATCGATGCTTTTGCCAAGGGCGATATATTGCAGGTATTACTGTTTTCATTGTTGTTCGGCTTTTCCCTTGCAGCCATGAGAGAGACGGGGACAGAAGTGGTTGTGTTCATCAACAAGATTTCACAGATACTGTTCAGCATCGTGGAAACTATTATGAAGCTGGCTCCTATTGGAGCCTTTGGCGCCATGGCGTTTACTATTGGCAAATACGGTGTTGCGTCCCTGATGCCGCTGGCGAGTTTAATGGGCAGCTTTTATCTCACCTGTTTGCTGTTTATTTTTGTGGTATTGGGAGTCATCGCCAGATTTACAGGTTTTAGTATCATCAAATTTATCGTTTATTTTAAGGAAGAACTTTTTATCGTTTTGGGTACCTCGTCTTCAGAATCAGTGCTGCCGCGCATCATGATCAAACTGGAAAAGCTGGGTTGCTCTAAGTCTGTAGTCGGATTGGTTATTCCAACCGGCTATTCATTCAACCTTGACGGAACTTCAATTTATCTCGCCATGGCAGCCATATTCATTGCCCAAGCCACCAACACCCCGTTGACGATCATGCAGGAGTTGACCCTGCTCGGCGTGTTACTGCTTACTTCAAAAGGCGCCGCAGGTGTAACCGGCAGCGGATTCATCACGCTTGCTGCAACACTATCTGTCATCCCAACCATTCCAGTCGCAGGACTAGCGCTTATCTTAGGGATAGACCGCTTTATGTCCGAAGCACGTGCTCTGACAAATCTTATCGGCAACGGTGTCGCTACAGTGGTCGCAGCCAAGTGGGAAAATGAATTAGATATGGAGCAAATGGATGCAGAGCTTAATATTTAATTCTCCAGTCTGCATTTTTCTCTAAGAATCTGGCTAAAAATAACTTCCCTGAAATTTAATCCTGCTTAAGGGGCGATTTTAATCGCTCAGGGTGAATCCGATTCTCCCTTTATTCACTCGTTGAGTTCCCATATTCGTATGCTAATCCTTACTATAAGTGTCGCAGTGTTCTGGCAGTTCATTTTTCAATGGGCCGACAAAGCAAGTGATTTGACCTCTATTATAAGACGCTTCGAAGCTTATTGATAATCAGGAACCAATATGGCATGGCATACAATCAAAATCGACATCTGTTCCAAAAAAGCTTGATAAAGACCCCGAGCAACATGGCAATGAACGGCTGGTTTTTACCGATTTTGGCCATAGAATGCGTTCGAAGCTATAGGCGCGGGTTCTTCTCTTGGTACAGTAATATGATAAATTATTTAGTGGAAGACTGGTATTAACAGCCCGTTCAAATTAAAATGTAATGTTCTTTATTGAGAGCATTCAATAATCCTACCGTGACATCCCAACCCCGACGGACTTTTAATGACTGATCATAAACTAACCCATCTTAAAGAGCTGGAAGCTGAAAGTATTCATATTATTCGTGAAGTGGCGGCTGAATTCGAGCATCCCGTCATGTTGTATTCCATCGGCAAGGATTCCGCCGTCATGCTGCATCTGACGATGAAGGCATTTTTTCCCGGCAAACCGCCGTTTCCGTTGATGCACGTCGATACCACCTGGAAGTTCAAGGAAATGATTGAATTCCGTGACCAGATGATTAAAAAGCTGGGTCTGGAGTTGCTGGTTTATATCAATGAGGACGGCGTTGATCAGGGCATTGGGCCCTTCACCCACGGCAGTAAAAAACACACCGATGTCATGAAAACCGACGCGCTCAAGCAGGCGCTGAATAAATATCAATTTGATGCGGCTTTTGGCGGCGCACGCCGCGACGAAGAAAAATCCCGTGCCAAGGAACGGGTTTATTCGTTCCGCGATAAAAACCATCGCTGGGATCCCAAAAACCAGCGCCCCGAGTTATGGAATATCTACAACGGCAAAATAGACAAAGGCGAAAGCATCCGGGTGTTTCCGTTGTCCAACTGGACCGAACTGGATATCTGGCAATATATCCATCTGGAAAATATTCCGATTGTGCCCTTGTATTTTGCCAAGGAGCGCCCTGTTGTCAACAAGGATGGCATGTTGATCATGGTTGACGATGAGCGCATGCCGATTGGCCCGGATGACAAGATTGAAATGAAAAGGGTGCGTTTTCGCACATTGGGCTGCTACCCGTTAACCGGCGCCGTTGAATCAAATGCGACCACGCTACCGGAAATCATTCAGGAAATGCTGTTAACCACCACCTCTGAACGCCAGGGACGGCTCATCGATCATGACCAGGCAGGGTCGATGGAACAGAAAAAGCGCGAAGGCTATTTCTAACAACGCCCGTTCACTGCAACACAACAGGAATTCAGAGAAAAATATGTCCCACCAATCCGATTTAATCAGTACCGATATAAACGCTTATCTGGCGCAACATGAACGCAAGGAATTATTACGCTTTTTAACCTGTGGCAATGTCGATGACGGCAAAAGTACACTGATCGGCCGTTTGCTGCACGATTCCAAAATGATCTATGAAGATCAACTGGCGGCGGTGCAGGCGGACAGCGTCAAATCAGGCACCACCGGCGCCGGCAAGATTGACCTGGCCTTGCTGGTTGACGGTTTGCAGGCCGAACGCGAGCAAGGCATCACGATTGATGTCGCGTATCGCTATTTTTCCACGTCCACGCGCAAATTTATCATTGCCGATACGCCGGGACATGAGCAATATACCCGCAACATGGCGACGGGCGCATCAACCTGTGACTTGGCCATCATCCTGATTGATGCCCGTTACGGCGTGCAGACCCAGACCAAACGACACAGCTTTATTGCCTCCTTGCTGGGTATTCAGCACATCATTGTCGCGGTCAATAAAATGGATCTGGTTGACTACAGTGAAGCCACCTTCAACAAAATCAGACAGGATTACCTGAGCTTCACAAACACGCTTGATCTGCACGACATCCGTTTTATCCCGATGTCGGCGCTGGATGGGGATAACGTGGTCAACCCAAGTGAAAATATGCCCTGGTTTACCGGTTTGCCGTTGATGGAAGCGCTCAATAGCGTCGAAATCGCCAATGACCACAATTTTAACGATGCCCGCTTCCCCGTCCAGTATGTCAACCGGCCGAATCTGGATTTTCGTGGCTTTTGCGGCACCGTAGCTTCCGGTATTTTCCGCAAAGGCGATCAGATCACCGCCTTGCCTTCAGGCAAAAGCAGCAAAATAAAATCGATCGTGACCTATGATGGCGATCTTGACGAAGCCTTTCCGCCGATGGCCGTGACGCTGACGCTGGCAGACGAGATTGATATAAGCCGCGGCGACATGATCATCGGCACAGAAAAACTGCCGCCAACAGTTGCCGACAAGTTTAAAGCCACTATCGTCTGGATGACTGAAAAAGCCCTGACACCGGGCCGTCAATATACGCTTAAACTGGCGACCCGCAGTGTCTCCGGTTCGGTTGCCTTGATCCATCACAGAATCGATGTCAATACCCTGGAACATCATGATGCCAGTGAATTGCACCTGAATGAAATTGGCGCCTGCACCGTTACCGTCAACGCGCCGGTGGTATTCGATCCTTATAAAATCAACCGAGGCACCGGCGCTTTCATTATCATTGACCGTCTGACTAACGGCACTGTCGGCGCCGGCATGATTACCGGCGCTACCGGTGATGAAAACCTGCAGCCGGTCAGTATAGAAGAACGCGCATCGCGCTATAGCCAGAAAGCGGCCGCAATTGCCTTAGCGGGTTCGACTGGCAAAGACATCGCCTATCAACTGGAAAGAAAACTGTTTGATAACGGTCATGCCGCGACCGTCCTGGAAACCCAAAATACATCGCTGATAGTGGCGATCAAAAACGCTGGATTGATTTGTTTATGCATCAATTACAGCGCTAATTTGGCAGATATTAATTTTGACACTGACAAACAGTCTATTGATGATATTTACAGCCTATTGAAAGAGCAAAAGATTATTTACTGAATTCCATAAAGTTGATGATAATAGCCAGCATATTAGCTATTACGGTTATTACTATGACTACATTTATAGTTTTCAGGCCGCACCGTACAATTACTTCTTCAAAATAAGCGCTGTAATCCTATTTAATGCCCAGTATATGCCGGGGTATTCCTGAATAGTATTTGAAATCTAAGTCTTGCGTTGCATGGAACGTTTTAGAACATCCCATGCAGAACGCACATTAGACTCGGGTTCGTCTAGGATCAAGGTGAGCACAATTTCTTCAATGGCTGCTAATATGCAAATCACTGCAGCTACTTCAAACGGCCACGCCGGACCGCCCAGAAACAACACATATAAAGTTGAGCCCATAGATGCAGCAGCGAGTTTTACTCCCCAAGTATGATAGCTGGTAAAGCGTCCAAATTTGCTAAAACCTGCAAGAGCAGGCAATAAACAACTGGCTACAATCAAGCCGACAAAAATAAGTTCTCTTCGAACAACGTCAGGCCACAGCCACCAGCAACTGATAGCAATGGTCAGATAAGTGATGACATCCGCCCAACTGTCCAGAGTAGCGCCAAACTGAGTAACCTGTCCGGTCAACCGGGCGGCCAAGCCATCCAGTAAATCGGTCAAAAAGGCGACAGCTAACAGAATCATAAAGGCAATTCCATGGTTCTGCCATGCCAGCCATAACAGGCCTGGAGCGGCTACAAACCGGAATCCTGTCAGCATATTTGGCAAGGTCAACAGGGACTGTTGGTCGGAGTGCTGTTTGCTGTTCATAAGGTGAATGAGGCTGCAAGCGGCGCATGATCAGAAAGCATGCGCCAGGGTGATTGAGTCAGCCGGTCACACGACACCGGAACCAGGCCACGATAATAAATGCGATCCATCTGCAAAAAAGGCAACCAGGCAGGAAATGTGCGTGCATAGCTTCCATGAATTTGTAGAAATACCTCCCGCAAATCCAGATGATCAAGGAAAAGTCGCCCGGCTTGCCCCAGCCAATCGTTGAAATCACCGGCGACAATCAAGGGTGCATCATGCGGCACATGACTGCCGATACGATCACACAATTTTCCTATTTGCAGGCGTCGCTCCTTGCCCATCAATCCAAAATGAATACAAACGATATGCACATCCTGGCCGCTCTCTGGCATGCGGATAACACCATGCAGAAGACTGCGGCTGGCCCAGGGGAATGGGGATACGTTGATATTTTCCCAGCTTTCAAAAGGGTACTTGCTTAAAATAGCATTACCATGATGGCCCGCATTATAAATCGCATTTTTTCCATAAGCGAAAAATGGCCATACGCCTTCGGCAATAAACTCAAATTGTGAGCGATCGGGCCAATCTTCAACTCTTTTTTCATGGCGATGATGCTTGCCTTGCATCTCTTGTAAAAACAGCAAATCGGCATCAGCCGCTATTAACGCTTCCCGAATCTGGTGCAATACAAAGCGCAGGTTGCTTATGTCAAAACCTTTATGGATATTGTAGGTTAATACCCGCAATCCTTTCTTTTTCATAGATACCCTAACCGTCTGTGAAGTGATAAACCTTTCCGATCTAATAAGGCTGATTTCGAATATGCAATTTGTAAAGAACCGGCGAAATAAGCTCCTCACACAGAAAAAAAAGCCCGACAACCAGCGTAATATCCATAAAGTTCAGTGCCAGCGAATCTTTTAAGAGCCATAATGGCAACAATGATTCCGGCAGGGTATCAAGGCCTCTCGCTCTGCTGCTTTCAACATTCCCCAGTCGACGTTTGATGAAGCTCGTCAGCATATCCCCTGTCATTGCCAGTGTGCCGAATAATATACCCGTTAAAGGTTCTAATCCACATAAAACCGCCACTGCTGTAGTAAAGAAAACTGCTGAAAACAAGCCTCGCCAGGTTTTAGTATTGCCTAACAAACGATATCCGTCATTTAGTTTAAGTCCGTTATCCATCGGCCTTGCCAAGCGATTACCGAGCACTTTTCCGGTAATAACCGGCGCACCATTCGCAACATTCAGCAATATCAAAGCCAGAAAAATGCAATACCAACACAATGACAGCGAAGGCATATCCGAATATCTCCTCTTTGAAACTAAGTTAAAAACGAGAAAACCAAAAATAGGACAATTAATTATAGAAATATATCATCTGTAATTTAAAACTTGATAGCGGTTTTGTTTGCATCGCCGATTTCGCCAGAGTTTTGGCCTTGGTTTTGCCAAGACAGATTATGCTAAAAATCTGCAAGGGTGACTGTGGCGACTGCGCTTGTTTGCTATTGATTGCAATACAGTACGTTCCTCATATTAGCAATGATTACAGCTTAAATCCGCCGTCAGCAACAGTTTCAAAAATAGTTCCATAACCGCGATTTTTTTATTTGTCGCCAACAAGAACCAATGTCGCTAATTGCCTTGAGTGTAATAGTCTTCTAATATAAACTCGCTCCACGTCCTGCCACTAGAAAAAATAGCATTATTAAACAAGGGCGATTCTATCTGAGGAGGAGTTATGTCTAATCTTAAAAGTTATTCCCGTCGTCGTTTCCTGGCTCAATCCGGCTTAGGCTTAATGGCTTTTGCAGGCATGCCCGGTTTTTTGCGCGCCATGGAAGGAATGCAAGGCCTGCACGGCATGCCGAAACTGGCACCTAACAAGGCATCACCCGGTTTTAAACCGGATGTGGAATTTGATCTGTTTTGCCGATCAAGCTCTGTGTCAATTCTACCCGGCCAACAGACACTGGTTCAACAATACGCCGCGCTGTTAAAAAAAGGTCCGAAAGGGACAATAACGGATATTGCCGGTTCGTATCTGGGGCCGTTAATCCGTTTGCAGAAAGGTCAGAAAGTGCGAATCAATTTGCATAACAAACTGGCTGAGCCTACCGTCACGCACTGGCATGGTTTGCATGTCCCCGCCAATATGGACGGACATCCGATGTACGTGATCGATCCGGGCGAATCCCTGGTCTACGAATTTGAAGTGCTTAATCGCGCGGGTATGAATATTTACCATCCGCACCCGCATGAAGCCACGGCCAAACAGGTATATAACGGCCTTGCCGGAGCATTATTCGTTCATGATGAAGAAGAGGCAAAACTGGAATTGCCTTCCGGTGAATATGAAATCCCTATTGTTATTCAGGACCGTCTCTTCGACGAGCAAAATCAACTCATTTATGCACGCAACATGCATGACCGTATGGTTGGTTTCTATGGCGATCGCATCTTAGTCAATGGTTTTCCTGATTTTAAGATTGATGTTGCCAGCCGCGCCTATCGGTTACGCTTCCTAAATGGCTCGACAGCGCGTATTTACAAACTGGGCTGGGATGACGGCACGCCGATCACGGTAATCGGTGTCGATGGCGGTTTGCTGGAAAAGCCGGAAATCAAACCCTACGTCATGCTGGCTCCCGGCGAGCGTCTGGACATTTGGGCGGATTTTAGCGGTCGTAATGAAGGCACCCAGTTAGTCATGCGCAGTCTACCCTTTTCCGGGGTATTGCCGAAAATGGCTGAGCGCATGATGCATGGCGGCATGGGCGGCATGATGCACGACTATAGATTACCAGTCGGCAGTGAATATCCAATTTTCACTGCACGCGTTACCAAAAAAGTGAGCGACAGTCCTAAACTGCCATCTCAATTATCAAAAATCAACTGGCATCAGATCAGTGCTACAGCGAATCCTGATAAACCGGTACCCATCGGTATTTCCGAAGGTCCGATGGCTATGCTTCTTAACGGCCGCCCTTATGTGTACAACGATATCCAAGACTTTGAACGCATCAAGCTAAACTCAATACAACTCATGGAAATTTTTCATGCTCACGGCGGCGGTGGCGGTCATGGTAAGGAATCAGCGCCGGCTGCCGGAGAATATGGCGCAGAAAAACAAGGCGGTGGCATGGGCGGCGGCATGATGGGCATGGGTCACAACGGCGGCGGTATGGGCATGATGGGTGGCATGAAGCACGGCGATGACAATCAGAAAGAGGGTGGTCAAGGCATGGGCGGCATGATGGGTATGGGTCACAAGAGCGGCGGTATGGGCATGATGGACGGTATGAAACATGGTGACGACGAACAGAAAGGCGGCGGTCAAGGCATGGGCGGCATGATGGGTATGGGTGGCAGCATGGGTGGTATGGGCATGATGATGGCCATGGCGCATCCGATTCACTTACATGGTCAACAGTTTCAAATTGTCAGCCGCAGTGTCAGCGCCGATGAGGAAGCGGATTATGCCACAGTGCGCGACGGTTTCATCGACAGCGGCTTGAAAGATACCGTACTGGTGATGCCGGGCGAGAAAGTTCGCATTATAAAACCCTTCCAGGATTTTAAAGGTTTGTTTATGTACCATTGCCATAATCTTGAACATGAAGACATGGGCATGATGCGTGACTTTTCAGTGGAATAAACTGGGTTCTTTTTACACTCTT
>JBAQEN010000378.1:0-6726 GCA_049286765.1 Methylococcaceae bacterium | reverse complement strand
GTGGTCAAGTCGTTGCACTTGACGGCGATACCTTCTTCCAGAAGATGATCACTATTTCTTTCCTCTTGCCCGGGGATGGGAGCAACCACGCACATCGGCAGCCCGCAAGCAATCGCTTCGGAGGTCGTCATGCCACCGGGCTTGCCAATGAAGATATCTGCCATCTTCATCAGTTTGTGCATTTCGTCAGTGTAACCCAGCACCTTAAACCGGGGGCTTCGGCTATCGACTAATTGCTGGATACGCTGTTTTAGATCATCGTTGCGTCCACAGATAACCAACGTCTGCGCGTCGCTAGCCAGGTTGAGCATCCGCTCCACCATGAACTCGGTGGGCCCAACGCCAAAGGCTCCCGCCGACAGCAGCAGAACCGGTTTGTCCGGGTTCAATCCCAGCCGAAGCCGTTCTTCTTCGCGGTTTATCGGGGCTTGAAAGATGGGGTCGATGGGTATGCCGGACACGGTGATTCTTTCATTGGGAATCCCGAGCATTTCAAGATGCGCTCTGGTTTCATCGATGGCGACAAAATAGCGATGGAATGAACGCGACAGCCACATGGCATGAAAATCGAAATCCGTTACGACAATGGACAGATGCGCTTGCAACTGTTTGGTCGCAATCAGGTGAGAGATGATGCCGGCGGGCATGTAGTGGGTGCAGACCGTGATATGCGGGTCGAATTCCCGGATAAACCGCACCAGCGGTTTGGTATTCAGCCGGTCAATCATATGCCGCATGGTGTCGGTGTGCCAGGGCTCGTCGCTGGTTTTATACCACCATCCAAGGAAATTGGGGGCGGATCGAACCAGCGATGTGTAAAACCTGGAATAGAAATCCCGGAAAAGTTTGTTGGTGTATTGTAGCGCGTCATTATTGATGACTTCAGCAACCCGGCCGTCAGCGGCAAAGGATTTTTCTAATGCTTCGGCCGCTTTGATGTGACCGGTTCCCGCTCCCGCAGACATAATCAAGACCCGTTTTTTCATTCGTGTATAACGGATCTGTGTGCTTAACCTGAAACCCGGGCAGGGTTGTCATACAGCAACGCCAATTGTCCGGTTTCCCGGTATTTTTTATAGTCGGCGAGCACCTGAGCGTGGTCGAACGCCAAGGGTTCGGGAAGTTCGTCCAGGTTGAACAGACGGCAATTTTTTGCGTCATCTGCTGCTACGGGTGTGCCTGCCGCTTCGGCTACATAGACCGCCGTCACGGTATGACCACGGGAGTCCCGCATGGGATCGGAATAGAGGCCAAGCAATGCTATCAGTTGTACATTTAGCCCAACTTCTTCCTGCGCTTCGCGTATCGCGGCCAGTTCTACAATTTCGCCTACATCGACAAATCCGCCGGGAATCGCCCAGCCGTAGGGAGGATTCGCCCTCTCAATCAACACAATCGGGCGCTCAGGGAAGCCGGTCAATTCAATAATCGTATCAGCGGCAATTAAAGGGGTAACAGGCTTAGACATACTATTCTCCGGAAAAAGCAAATTATAGCAGCTCGAAACCCGTTAATAACGGATAATATCCCTTACTATCAATCCTGATCATGACCGTGTTTTTGGGTGAGCCAAGCCATTGTAAACGATACAAATAGCCCAAACACGATTACGATGGTATTTATCGAAAATCCGGCGTCAATCATCAGCGCATAAGCACCAAGCATTAATAAAATGCTAAGGTTTTCATTGAAGTTTTGCACGGCGATGGAGTGACCTGATCCCATGAGTTGGTGACCCCGATGCTGTAGCAATGCGTTCATCGGTATTAAAAAGCTGCCGGCCAGGATGCCGATCAGTATCAGCAACAATACCGCCAGCCGCCAATCGGCCACTAATACCATGCCTAATACAACGAATCCCATGGCAACACCTAAGGGCAATACTTTGACGGCATGTTCCAATGGCACAGCCTTGGCTGCCACCACAGAACCGATGGCAAGGCCAACCGCGACGACTGCTGTCAATTGAGTTGCTTGCTCCAGATCGAGCTTTAACGCCACCGCAGACCAGGCAAGAATAATGAAACGCAAGCTCGTTCCCGCTCCCCAAAACAGTGAGGTGACCGCGAGAGAAACCTGCCCCAATGGGTCTTTCCACAGCAGCAGAAAAGTCCGCCAAAAATCTGTTACCAGGAATACAGGCGTACGTTTCGGCAAGCTGTGCTCAATGGGCAGCTTGGGAATATAATAATTAAGTATCGCTGCCACGAAATAAAGACCGAGGATAACAAAAATGGCGAATTCGGGGGCGGTATCAATGCCGCCATTAAACTCAAGCCCGCCCAGTTGCTGGACAACTTGATCCTCCACCCGGTGACCAATCAATAAGCCTCCAAATATAGCGCCCAGAATGATAGCCGCAACGGTCAGACCTTCCATCCAGCCGTTTGCCCAAACTAATCTATCGGGTGGAAGACATTCGGTCAGAATGCCATATTTGGCCGGCGAGTACAAAGCCGCGCCGATGCCGACAAATCCGTAGGCGAGCAGTGGATGCAGACCCATTAACATAGCTGCGCAACCGATTATCTTGATACTGTTACTAATGAACATAACCTGACCTTTCGGCAGGGCATCGGAAAATGCCCCGACAAAGGGAGCGAGTACGATAAAGGCGAAAACAAAGAATTGCTGTAATACAGGTGTTTGCCAGGAGGGAGCATCCAGATTTTTGAGTAGTGCGATAGCAGCGAAGAGAAGTGCGTTATCCGCTAATGATGAAAAGAACTGTGCCGCAAGAATGGTGTTAAAACCGCGATTCATAGGATTATCTGCCTTGTGCAACGCTGCGAAACCAGAATCAATGCACTATAAAATGGTTAAAAGGTTTATTCATTTAGATCTTCGGTTGCGCTCGGGAGAACCTTGTCGAAGAGCGCCGGCTGAATTTTGGATTACTCACTGAACAGGTGAGGTAATTGGCAGATCCTTCATACTTCCCACATTGCATTAACGGCTTATCCTTAAACGTGCTCACTTTGAATTAATATGCGTTGAATTCATTGGAGTTTTACAGGTTGCCGTAGATCAAGTCAGTATCCCGTTTATCTATCTATGAACGTTGACTTCCAGAGTCTCATCATGGGTAATAGATGATTCAGTTTTGTGCCACTTCACGAGTTCCAAGGTTCCATTGAAGTGCTCGACTATGGCGGTGCCGCTTTCCACGAAATCACCGGTATTGATATATAAAAATCCGTCTATCTCCTTAATTTCAGCGTGGTGTATATGTCCGCAAATAACACCATCCAGGCCCTGGTCTTTAAGTGTGCTGACGATGCTCTCTTCATAATCGGAAATAAACTGAACCACATTCTTGACTTTGAACTTGACATAGGCAGCGAGGGAGAAATTTGATTGGATTCCAAACCAACCCCTGATTACCCGTAGAAAGCGATTGACCCAAAGCAGAAAGTCATAGCCCTCGCTGCCTAGCTTGGCAATCCAATTGTGGTATTTGGCAATGGTGTCGTATTCGTCGCCATGGACAACCAGAAATTGCTTCCCGGCGAACGAGGTATGCACATCTGAATTTTTGACGATGATATCACCAAAAACATAATCATCGTATTGCCTGATGTTCTCGTCATGGTTACCTGGAATATAGATGACATGGGTACCATGTCTGGCCTTGCGCAGGACTTTTTGAATCACCGTATTATGATCACGGGGCCAATACATTTTCTTGGAAAGAGCCCAAAAATCGATAATGTCGCCTACAAGGTAAAGCTTTTCACTCTCGTTGTGCTTTAGAAAATCGAGTAAAACATCGGCTTGGCATTGAGTGGAACCCAGGTGCAAATCGGAAATCCAGATGGTTCGATAGGTGTTATTATCCATAATCAAACTTTTAACAGTGTGTTACAAGCAAGTGGAGCTTTGTCGATGACGGCTAAACCGGAATTGATTGAGTACTCGTCGCTCGCCAAAGCCATTGAATTGTTTTTGCATGGCCATGATCATGGGTAAATTATCCCGGAAGCCTTGAGAGTCAAGAAACTATATTCACCTGCAGGAAAAAGGTTACACAAGAAAAGCCTACGTCATTAGGATGTTAACAGAAGCATATGAAAGTTATGTTACAAGCCGGCAAACAGTTCCGTCATGCCAACCGGACAGGGCTATCACGATAACTTCTTCAATGGCAGGGCCGTGACAACACTTAAAAAACTTTCCTTTCAGGGGGTATTGTCGCCGGTTGTTTCACAAGCGTTTGGGGTCAAAATGTACAAGTCGAAAACCCTGTTGCTGCAAATTGCTGATAATTTCGTCGAGATGCCGGTAGGTGGTGGGGCGATTATCGTGGAATATCAATAGGCAGGGGTAAGGTTTGCTCCATGCCGCCAGAATGGACTGAGTCTTTTGCTTAATCCTGGCAACCGTCATACCCGGTATTGTGTCGCCTACCGATTCCCCCATAACGATCTGATAACCTAATCGCTTAGCTGTTTCACGCACATTTGCGTTGAGAATTAAATAGGGTGGTCGAAACAGATGCAAGTTTGATACGCCAAGAACCAGTTTAGAAATGGTTTCCCACTCGGCAAATTCGTTCAGCACAGCCTCTGGCGTATCCAGCCCAGGCCATCGGAACCATGCGTGATGAGTCGTATGATTACCGATAGTATGCCCGGCCTGCTTAATTCGTCTGGCAATTGTTGGGTATTTTTTGATACTGCCCTTGTCGGTCCAGAGTTCGAATGGGGCGTAATAAATCCGCCGTTGCCAAAATTCATCAGGCGCATCGGCCAACAGGAAAAAACCGGCTTTTACCGGTGCGCCGTCGACGGCCCTGAGTGTTGCCAGGATATCCAGCAGGCGCTCGGTTGTATCGGGCAGCGGCCCATCATCAAAGCTGAGCATAAACTCGGCACTTTTCGTTGTGGTTTGTCCACGTGGATAGTCCACATCAAATCTGCCAATGCAGCCTGCCATAAGACTCGCGACAATAGGGACTAACCAAATAGAATGTTTCATGGTTGCTTTGTTTTTTAAAGGGTTCCAAAATACAAATTTGACAGGCCGCGTGGGCCGGCTATAGTCAGCCAATGTCAGATGAATTACGATCACATCTTGAATTTATCAGATAAAGTCCAGATTTCCACGACTGAAATAAAGCCAGTTGATCGACAGTCACCCTGTATCAATCTTAGACGAGTTTGTTGTGAGGAGTATAAAACCCGGTTAAGATAACACTATGCCCTTTAAATAAATAGGAAGTAGCGCGTAGTATGGTATAGGTGATAGCCGGAAATCTTTACACACATCACCTAATCCGTTGGGTTTGACTGATCTTTCTAACGTGTTTTAATGAAAAAAAGGAAATCGAAATGGCTAAAACTAAAAAAATGATTAATTTAATTATTTTAGGCATGACCCTGTTATTCACTCTGCCAGCCTTTGCTACAGAAGTTGATGGTTCCATTGCAAACTGTCTTAAGGCGTGGGGTACGCATCCCTTCGGAAATAACCCCAACTACAAGACGCTCGCAACATCAGTTAAAGTTTTCGGTATTGGAGACGACTCTACTGATTCAGAAGTGACCGATTCGCCGTCTTTGGTTTTGGTTAATCCCGGGGTCAACGTCATGGGGGGCTCAACAATTGAACTTTTGAATCCCAATGGTTGGTATTGTTTACGGAGCAATGTCAATGTCATGGGCGGCCTGACCATAAAAGTGCATTGCAAAGCCCACTTGGCATCTGCTACAGAGAACGTAACCGTATTAGGATCAAATTCAGGCAACAAGAGTATAACGGTAATGGGATCGACGAAGATAGAACCCGTTGGTTGTAATTGATACAGGAGTTTCCGGGTTAGAAGCGGAGACAGCATGAAGGGTAATTAACCCAAAGAACCCTTTGTCTAATGTTTTGGCCGACTGTCCGTTTAAACGTTATCCAGTTTAGGAAAGCTGGTTTGTATGGGCTGGTATTTGATAATAACCTTCTATAAACTTTATAAAACCAGATAGTAATTTTAAAAGAGATATTTAAAATGTCAGAAATTGAAAAGGAAAAATTAGCTCACGATCGATGGTGGCATGAAGATGCTTTGATTAACCATCGACTTACCTGGCTCTTGATTGCTCAGATCGCTTTGTTTGCCGGTTACGGATGGATTATTAAAAAAATCACTGAAACAGGCCATGACTTAATATTATATGGCCGCTTTGTTTGGTTATTCCACTTATTCGGTTTTGTATTAGCCCTTGCCTTTCTCGTGAGCATTATTTTAGCTTTAAGAACGCAAACAGGTATTGCTGAAAAATTTCCTGAAATTGACTTCCCAGCTGATAAATGGTGTACATGGGGAAGATGGGTGGCACCTACAGTCGTCCCATTGCTTTTCTTGATTGCTTGGATTGCCAGCTTGTGAAAGCATCTTGCTGATCAATTATTCCAAAGGAGAGTTTTCATCCGCAGCTGATCCGCACGATATCTTGTTTTAAAAAAATCTGATTAGCAAGAATCTTCAGCCAATGCGCAACACCTACAGAGATCGTCGTTCCGGCAGGTTCAATTTGCCTTGATGATTATTACGCCATGAGGGCTTAACCTAATGACTTAATTAAACTTTCCGCTGCCGGCAATTGGAATTTTGGCTTATAAGCCGATACTTTGGCCGACTACTTGCGAGTTTACCACTCCATTAATAATGTTCACAAGAACAAAGGATTAACATGCCGCTCGTTAACATTTCGATACTTTCAGGCAAATCTCCCG
>JBAQEN010000377.1:0-2093 GCA_049286765.1 Methylococcaceae bacterium | reverse complement strand
GCATTTTGGCTGATGCTGGGCTTTTTTATCGCATTTGCCGTCAAGCTGCCAGCGGTGCCTTTTTATACCTGGCTGCCGGACGCCCATACTCAGGCGCCAACCGGAGGCAGTGTCATCCTGGCCGGCGTCATGCTCAAGACAGGCGCTTATGGCTTGTTGCGCTTCGTCATACCGTTATTTCCGGAAGCGGCGCATCAGTTTGCCCCGATTGCCATGACGCTGGGGGCTGTGAGCGTGCTGTATGCCGCGATGATGGCTTACGCCCAGACTGATCTGAAACGGCTGATTGCTTATACCAGTGTCAGCCATATGGGCTTTATCCTGCTGGGGATATTTTCCTGGAACCTCATCGCCTTGCAGGGTGCGGTCATCACGATGCTGGCTCACGGTATCAGCGCCTCGGCGTTATTTATGATAGCTGGTTCCCTGCAGGAACGCCTGCATACCCGTGACCTGGGAGCTATGGGAGGACTTTGGCCCGCATTGCCCCGGCTTTCAGCTATAGCATTGTTCTTTGCGATGGCCTCGTTGGGTCTGCCCGGACTGGGGAATTTCATCGGCGAATTTCTGGTGCTGCTGGGGGCTTTTAAGGTCAATGTTTTATTGACCTCCGTGACCGCCCTGGTTCTTATCCTGGCTCCGGTATATGCCTTAGTTACCATACAAAAAGCCTTTCATGGCCCACTGCAAAATCAGTCGCCTTTATCCGATTTTAATAACCGTGAACTGGCCTCGCTGGTATTGCTTGTGCTCGCCACGGTATGGCTTGGTCTGTGTCCCCAGCCAGTATTGAACGTCTCGGCTCCTGCACTGACGCAAATGATGCAAGATAAGGTTACGATGGAACACCGATGAACAGTAACCAGCTTATCGCGCTTGCGCCCATTATCACACTGGCCACCGCTGCAATAGCGGTCATGCTCGCCATTGCCATCAGACGAAATTTCGTCCTCACATGCAGCGTTGCCGCTTGTGGAATGCTGATGTCCCAGCTGGTACTGGGCATCGCCTGGCAAGAAAGCCCTGTTCAGGCGACTTTGCTGATCCGTGTGGATGCTTATACATTATTCTTTATGGCGCTTTTGCTGTCGGCAGGTCTTGCCGTGATGGGTTTTTGCTATGACTATTTCAAGGATCGTGAAGGAGAAAATGAAGAGCTGCTGTTGCTATTGCTGACTGCGCTGCTGGGTGCTTCCGTACTGGTCGCCAGTAGTCATTTTGCGGCCTTTTTTATGGGCCTTGAAATGCTCAGTATCTCGCTCTTTGTGCTTATCGGCTATCCGCTCAGGCAAACACGGCCTCTGGAGGCAGCGATCAAATATCTGATCCTGTCCGGCGTGTCTTCGGCTTTCCTCCTCATGGGGATGGCCTTGATTTATGCACAAAGCGGTGAACTCTCTTTCAGCGGCATTGGACACTTTATCGCCAGTCAGCCGGCTATGAATACCATGATCCTAAGCGGTATTATTTTTATCGTGGGCGGGTTGGGTTTCAAACTTTCTCTGGCGCCGTTCCATTTATGGACACCGGATGTTTATCAAGGCGCACCCGCGCCGATTACAGCCTTTATCGCCACCGTTTCAAAAGGAGCCGTTTTCGTACTCCTGCTGCGTTTTTTCATCAGCACCGGCAGTTACGCTTACACGCCACTACTGGCTGTCTTCAGCGTCATTGCCGTGCTGTCGATACTGGGCGGCAATCTGCTGGCTTTGCTGCAAAATAATGTCAAACGCATGCTGGCCTATTCATCCATCGCCCATATGGGCTATCTGCTGGTTGCATTCATAGCCGGCGGCAGCATTGCGCCATCACTGGCATCAGAGGCCGTAATTTTTTATCTGGTTGCTTATTTTATTACCACGCTTGGCGCTTTCGGGGTCGTTTCGGTACTTTCAACATACCAGACTGAAGCCGGTGACATTTCATTTTATCGCGGACTGTTTTGGCGGCAGCCGTTGTTGGCAGCGACTTTTACCCTGATGTTGCTCTCGCTGGCGGGTATTCCCCTCACCGCCGGATTTATCGGAAAATTCTATATTTTCACCAGTGGTGCCGATGCTCGATTGTGGGGATTGCTGCTCGCTATAATCGCA
>JBAQEN010000376.1:0-3195 GCA_049286765.1 Methylococcaceae bacterium | reverse complement strand
GACTGCGTCAGTCGCGGACAACCTGTTTTGGTGGGAACTACCTCCATTGAAAATTCTGAACGGCTTTCCGCCTTGCTAAAAAAACAGGTTATCAAACACGAAGTGCTTAATGCCAAACAGCACGAACGTGAAGCCCAAATTATAGAACAAGCTGGTATGCCCGGCGCAGTCACTATCGCGACCAATATGGCGGGACGGGGAACTGATATTGTGCTGGGCGGCAATCTGGATGCGGAACTGAGGGCAATCGGCGAAGACGCCAGTGATGATGAAAAAGAAAAAGTACGCGGAGCCTGGCTGGATAGGCACAATCAGGTACTTGCTACTGGCGGTTTGCATGTTATCGGATCAGAACGCCATGAATCACGCCGTATAGACAATCAATTAAGAGGCCGCTCCGGACGGCAGGGCGACCCTGGTTCAACGCGTTTCTATTTGTCCCTGCAAGATGATTTGATGCGTATTTTTGCTTCGGACCGTGTCGCTGGTTTGATGAAGAAATTAGGCATGGGTGACGGTGAGGCTATAGAGCATCCGTGGGTAACCCGGTCTATTGAGAATGCGCAGCGCAAGGTTGAAGGACGCAATTTTGATATTCGTAAAGAAATCCTGGCTTATGATGATGTCGCTAACGATCAGCGTAAAGTTATTTACGCTCAACGCAATGAACTGATGGCGGCCACAGAAATTTCCGATATCATCACGGCTATACGCAAAGATGTCGTCAATAATGTGATTACCCAGTATATCCCGGCAAAAACCATGGTCGAGCAATGGGATATCAAAGGTCTGGAAGAGCATCTGCATCAGGAATTTAATGTTCAAATTCCCGTGCAGCTTATGCTGGATGACGACCATAATCTGCAAGAAGCGTCCTTGCGTACTCGCATCATTGATATTCTGGAACAGAACCACAAAGATAAAGAGCAGCAGATCAGTAAGGAAGTATTACAGCACTTTGAAAAATCAGTGATGCTGCAAGTGTTGGATACCAGCTGGAAAGAACATCTGGCCGCGATGGATTATTTGCGTCAGGGTATCCATTTTAGAGGTTATGCGCAAAAAGATCCCAAGCAGGAATACAAACGCGAAGCCTTTGAAATGTTCACCAGTCTGCTTGAACATATCAAATATGAAGTGATCGGGATTCTGTTCAAAGTCCAGGTCCGGCAGGAAGAGGATGTTCATGCCATTGATGAACAAATGCAGGCGCCAAGAGAAATGCACTTTGAACATGCAGCAGCACCAGCCCTGGATGATTATGATGCGTCACAGGTTGCTGCCGAAGAAGAAAATGTACCAGCACAACCATTTGTCCGTACAGGCACTAAAATAGGCCGTAATGATCCCTGTCCTTGCGGTTCAGGAAAGAAGTACAAGCAATGTCATGGTAAGTTAAATTAAGTAACGTGCATGCATATTGTAAATTCAGCACTTGAAATCCGACCTTGCTCATTCCGAGCGCTCAGGCTATCTTCAGAAAGGATGAATCCGCTGAAATTATAGTATGCGAGCACCTTGGTTATTGGCTCAATAGCATCAACCATAGGCTACGAACAGATAGGTGAACTGTAAGCACGATTTTTTATGACATTGTGTGCTTCGTGTGCACCTTCGGCATCAGTCTGTATGCTCTACCATGTGCACCTTGCCCCGGAAAACGAGATATTGATAGCCGCTATAAACCAGCATGACAGGAATCAAAAGACCTATGGTTGAAAGCATAAAGATTAATGTCCTGCTCGAAGATGCCGCATGAATCAATGATATCGAAGCAGGAACCATATACGGATAATAGCCGATAGTGACTGAGGTAAAAGAGGCCAGAGTGATAATGACACTCCAGAAAAAAGAGCTTACTTCGAAACGTCTTCGCAATGCCCGCATCAACATGAACAAGGCAAATACAGCCAAAATAAGAAAAAAATCCATATAAAATCCCGTTTCATTATCGGCCCATCGAGCGGCAAAATAAGGGTCGGACCGGGATGCCAGGATAACTACCGTACCCAGAATAACTGTTTCCAGAACGGCAGCCAGATACGATTGACGAATACTTATTCGCTGAATCGCGCCTTCGGTCTTGATCATTAAATAGGTTGCGCCCAGTAAGGTATAGCCGCTCACAACACCCAGCGCAACCAGTGCTGAAAAGGGCGTAAACCATGCCCAGACGTTGCCCTGATGATCAATTTCGGTAAGGCCCAGTCCGCTAATCAAGCCACCAAATGCAATCCCCTGGGCCAGACTCGCCACTAAGCTGCTCCACCCAAAGGCCAGATTCCAGGGGGCTGTATTCCGGGCATGATGACTGAACTCAAAGGCGACACCGCGAAAGATGAGGGCAAATAACATGATCATGACCGGAATATATAACGATTGCAGCGCGATTGCATAAACCAGAGGAAAGGCGCCGAATAGTGCGCCGCCAAGCAATACCAGCCAGGTTTCATTCGCATCCCAGATACTTTCAAGACTCGTCATCATGATAGCGCGATGCTTGTCATCCCTCGAAAACAGGGAAAGAATGCCTACACCCAGGTCAAAACCATCCAGAACGACATACAAAAAGAGCATCAGGCCTATAATAAAAAACCAGATATTGGCGAGCAGAGTATGAATTTCATTGTCCATTTCCTACGACCTCCAAATCGCTATTAACAGGGCTCAATGGTAATTTCATGACGGCGGTATCAGTGTCAAATCGGGTCCTTTCCGGATAATGCGGGCGGCAAAAATCAGAAACAAGATAAAAAGAATGCTGTAAATGACGACAAAAGCGAGCAGACTGACTGCCACAACGGACACCGGAAGCGTCGATGCCGCATCGCGGGTTCGTAACAGTCCGTAGATTACCCAAGGCTGACGGCCAACCTCCCTTACAATCCAGCCGCATTCCGTGGCCAGATAACCCAGCGGAATTGAAGCTATCCATGCACGCAGCAGTAAACGATTATTGCAAACATGATCGGATGATAATCGCCCCTTAAGCCAAGCGGCCAATGTCCACAACATGAGTCCCAATAAAGCCACCCCGCTCGCTACCATGATCCGGAAGCTATAGAAAATCAGCCCAATTGCAGTCGGCTGGTCGTCTTTCGGAAATGATTTTAATCCCTGTACCTGCCCGTGCCGGTCGCCGGTCGCCAGAATGCTCAAGGCATTAGGGATAGAGAGTGCCCAGTCGTCTTTTTG
>JBAQEN010000375.1:0-2060 GCA_049286765.1 Methylococcaceae bacterium | reverse complement strand
GCATCACCGACGCTAGGATGGATGGAAAATTCCGTTGCAGATTAAGCTTGCCATAGCCAATTTTCTGCAAAGCCTGATGTAAACGTCCACATTCGTGTTCGAAAAGTTCTTTTCCGAAAATCAATCGCCCAAGACCGGATAAATAAAATATAGGGCCAATACAATGGACGAGGCGGAAATCGCAGAGGAGATAGGCATTCGCGGCGATGAAAAGTCGTGCACTCGGATGGATTGATGGGTGGCAGACTAAATCAATCCAAGCCTGCTGACTCCAAGCCCAATTAGGGTTGTTGAGTTCGCTGAATCTCTTGCAGGATGGCAGTCTGGGCTTTGGAGTGCCCGCTTAGCTGACTTTGCTTCGAACTCAACGCCTCGACATCCTGTAGTGGTCTATAAAGTCTAGGTAACGCAGCTCGAGCGCTCCTAGTATTACTCCAACTTGCTAATGCACATTCTTCAGTTTTCGAGAGCCATGAGCTTCGATCATACTGAGCCAAATCAATAGGCCATTGCCAACTATACACGCTTACAGAATCTAATTGAGCCATAGGACAGTTACTCCATCTTCGCAAATAAAGCTGCGTCGATTTTGGCATCGGCATAGCGGATGGCCTCTGTCATCCGGCTTAATAGGTCTGTGCCGGAAAGATGAAGGTACATCAATGTCGTTTGCGGATTGCGGTGCCCCGCATAGGTACTCAGTTCATGCAGTTTCCAGCCGGCCTGTGCGAGGTGAGTCAAACGCAGATGGCATAAACTATGAGTACTGAAACCCTCAACACCAGCCTGTTTTGCCAAACCTTCGACAATTTTGCTCCAGGACCACTTCGAAATGGGCTGACCTGCGTTGCGGTGTGATTCGGAGATAAAAACTAATCCGGCATGCTGATCGATCCGGTGACGATAAACCAGATACTCACTCAATGCTTTTCCAGCAGTAGCGGCATAACAGACTATCCTAGACGTACCGCTCTTTGTGGTTTCGGGCCGGATACGAATGAGGCGATGAGCTTTTTCCAATCTTCTTCGGAGGGAATGGCGGGTAGAAGTTTAAGACGCCGAATCAAGCCGCGCGCAAACCCAGGATGGTAGTCACTACTTCGGACAGGAGCATTCAGATAAGTTCCACGAGGGACTGGATTAGATTCCCGAATATCTTGGTAAACCAAATGGTCATACCACAGACGAACTGCCGTAAGATACTGCTGCATCGTAGCATTCGAGTGGCGGTAAGACGTTTTTCCATCCTGAGCATCGCCACCCAAATGCCGAACATAAAGGGAGACGTGCTCCAGAGTGGCTTTTTCGGCGTCCACTCCCAAGCCCAGGCAAAAACTAAAGTAATTGCTGAGCGCGCGGGCATAGGCATCCAGCGTTGCATCGGCACGTCCCAAGTTACCTAGCAGAACTAGCCATGATCTACCGTGCTGGTTTTCAGAAAGAAAGGGGTAACGCTCCCAAACGAGATTAGCCATGAACGTGCAACTCCACTCGGAACTAAATCTGTTCGACAGATTATGGCACCAATAACTTTGATTCCAAATAACTTACTAAAACGCATAATTGGACGAAAACAATTGAACATTATGCCGTTTAATCAGGTGCTTGATTTGAAACACCGGCATGCCTATTTTAACACCCAAGTCCTTGACTTCCTGACTTCTGGCGACAACGCAGCCATCATTATTACTGAGTACCGCCACCGGCCTGTGCGCTAAATCGGGGCGAAAAATACGCTCGCAACTGACATAAAAATTATTGCAATCGACTAAGGCAAAACGGGATGGATTCGTCATGGCTTTACTCACAGGGCATGAATAACATTCGTGACGACACCCCAAATGACTAAATCGGTTTCGGCAGTCACCAAAATATCGGCATAGTCCGGATTCTCAGCCGCCAGCACAATCATACCGTTATAATTTTGCAACCGCTTAGGATTTTGCTAAAAATAACTTCCCGAAATCAGTTTTCTTGTGCGATAGCCCGATAGTTCCAGCGAGGGAGGTGCTCATCAAAAATGATACGTATGGTTTCGAGAAAATTCGCGGCGCACTTTT
>JBAQEN010000374.1:0-4479 GCA_049286765.1 Methylococcaceae bacterium | reverse complement strand
GCTGATCTGCTGCCTGTTCGAAACAGATTTGTAGCGGCGTGATGTCATGTTTATATGCAATTCATTATATTTATCAATGAAATACATTATACCATGCGGATGATGAAATAATACTTTCACAGTCTCGGCAGCAAACCGCCAATCAACACAATATAACAAACAATCGTCATAAAAAAATCTGCCTGGAAAAGTCCGGGCAGGGGTTCGGTTTTGTCGCTCCGTTTAGGGCGGATTGCCTAGCGGCGAATCCGCCCTACAGCTCTGGCGCGTTCCGCCTTACGCGGGTTTGAGCGGTGAGCGAAGGAGGCGCCGACGACGTAGCGAGTCGCCTCCAAGCGCTTGTTAGCCATCACTCAGCCAGTTTGTTTACGCCAAAAAGCAGGGTTGGCACACCGGCCACGGCAAAGAATATAAAGCCCCAGATGTCTTCATTGCCGAAGTTCGACAAATCGGCACCACCTTCTACAAACTGCACGAGGAAACTTAACGCGAATAGAGTAAGAATCAGCCCGATGATAAGCGGGATCGACTTTATGAAGAATTGAACGAAATTTCTCATGCCTTTTTCCTGTCTGATCTATTGACGAATGTTTTCGATACGCGATTCGAGATCATTCAACTTCTGTTCAAGCTCATATTGTTGATCGGATACCGACTCGGTTTTGCTCATAAGATAGAGAAACCCAAAGGCAGCAAGAATTGTCAGAATCGTGATTGTCGAGTGATTTCGTTTCATATGTTTCTTTAGGGAGTGTTGGCATGCAATATGTACTTTGAGTGATCAAGCTCAGGGCATTGTTCATTAAAGAGCCTAGTGCCCTCGGCATGAGCAACGCCAATAGTCTCTACCTCGATGGTGCATTCCCATGTCGGGTCGTACTCTCGCTCAGCTTCATCAACGGGCCAAGCCGTGATTTTGAAATTTGGCATAGAACCTCCTGTAGGTTGTTGGCTAACGCTTCGCATCACCGGCAGCAAAAAGCAAAGCGAGGAACGAGCGGCGCTTTTTGCTGTCCGAATGCATGCGATTGTTAGGTGTTTATACCGTAAGCCTTTGAGAACTTCCTTTAAACTTGGCGACCATTCTGGCCAAAGCTTCGGATCTCTCACTTGAGTATACGTACCGCTCGGCAGCCAGTGTTGTACGCTTGTTGATATTCTTAGTGTCTGCTTTATCGAGACGCACTGTGGTGCAATTGAGTAGCTCATATTCTTCTGGCGTGTACTTGACTGCTGGGCTAAATACGAGAACCAGGTCTTTTCTCAGCGGAATCGTTACTTCAGCAAGTGGATGCATAGGCCCTAAGCCATAGCCAATGTGTGCTCGATATTCTTCTGGAGCCTGGAAATAGACCGGGTTATCCGAAGTAACGAAGGTCATTCCATCTGCTGGAGCAGCAAAATGCCATACTTTTTCCAACAAGCGAGCAGACCCTTCCCGCACAAGATTGATCATGGGTTCCAAACTGACGAAAGGCTCAATTTCAATGTTTATTCCCCCTCTCTCGTAGAGCTCTTCTACTTCAGGTGGGAGTTTCCCCTCTTGCTTATCGTGCGCAACAATTTCTGCCAATGATATTTCCACGATTTTGCGATACATTTCCTCGATGCCATTGCGAAAGTTCGGAACACGGAAAAGTTGGACGGCGGCGAAAAAACTGAGAATCCCCCGTTGTTCATCGGTTAACGAAACTTTCTTTCCCGTGGCGAGTACTTCAATGCTTTTAATGACTCTTGGTGTTTTATCCTCGATTTCATGGAAGGCATTTTCCATTGACTCATTGTCGACCGTGCCATCTTCGCGTTTTTGCGCGTAATAATGGTGTTCGTTGCATATCTCACGTACCGACTTTGGTTGATGAGATATGTTCCCTGTTTCTTTGTCGTACTCCCAGATTAGCGATTTCTCACCATCGATCGTGAAACCTCGAAGATAACCTTGGGGCACAAAGTGATGGTTGTCTTTAGCCATTGGATCAACGCGTTTTTACGCCTAACAAGCTATTATCTAAATCTAAACATTTTACACTCTTTTCAATCTCAGTTGACAAGAATAACTTTCAAGACCAGTTTTTCTAAACTGGATAACATGCCAATACGCATAAAAAAAAGTTTCTGGATAGTATCAAATGATTGCCCTACCGTCAAAGATTGCTGACTCGTTCGATGAATTGTTACATAAAATGTAAACTGAATATCTGTAATTGGCCGAAAGCGATCGTTGCGAACAACAGCCACCTGATATACCGAAAATCAAAACCATGATGGATCGGACGGCCACTTACGGACCCGACATTTGAACGCACAGTATGTATTCTTGAGAAGCAGAAATACTAATTACCCAAGACATACACAAGGGTGATACGGTCATCGTGTTTGACCTGTAGGATGATGAGAATAAATAACTGCCACACGTTTTGTGCGGATAAATCCACACCTACTTGATTAGCGGCTTCACCAGCAAATTAATCAGTATCTGTTCGTAAATTTGACTCAAAATTTCCAGGTCTTCTATGCCCACATGCTCGTTGATCTTATGGATGCTTTCATTCAATGGCCCAAGTTCAATAACCTGTGCGCCTGTCGGCGCGATAAAACGGCCGTCTGAGGTGCCGCCGCCGGTATCATCCAGCGTTTCAAAGCCGGTAACGGATTTAATGGCGACGTGAGCGGCATCAATCAACGCGCCTTTTTCAGTTAAAAACGGATTGCCGGATAAGCGCCATTGCAAATCGTATTTAAAACCGTATTTATCCAGAATGGCGCAGGTGCGTTGTTTAATAGTGGTTTCATCGAGTTCGGTACAGAAACGCAGGTTAAACTGTACCTCTGCGCTGCCTGGGATGATATTTTCCGCTCCTGTTCCGGCATTGAAATTGGAAACCTGGAGGCTGGTAGGCGGGAAAAATTCATTGCCGTGGTCCCAGACTTCTTGCGTCAATTCTTTTAGTGCCGGGGCGAACGTGTGAATCGGGTTTTCAGCCAGTTCAGGATAGGCGACATGCCCCTGTATGCCGGCAACGGTTAATTTAGCGCACAAGGAACCGCGCCTGCCAACACGAATCACGTCGCCGATTTTTTTATCACTGGAGGGTTCGCCTACCAGACACCAGTCTATTTTTTCGTTACGGTTTTCCAGCACTTCAACAACTTTAACCACGCCGTTGGTCGCTATGCCTTCTTCGTCGCTGGTCATCATAACGGCAATGGAACCCTGATGATCCGGGTGTCTGGCAATAAAGCGTTCGACGGCGGTAATAAATGCGGCGATGCCGCCTTTCATATCGGCAGCGCCTCGGCCATAAAGCTTGCCATCACGAATGGTGGGCACAAAAGGCGGCGATAGCCATTTTTCCAAGGGGCCGGCAGGCACCACATCGGTGTGGCCGAGGAAAGTGAACAGCGGTATTGTATCGCCGCGTCTAAGCCAGATATTTTGCGTGTCGGCAAAATTCAGGCGTTCTTCGTTGAAACCCAGACTGGTTAAACGTTCGACGAGCACATCCTGGCAGCCTGCATCTTCAGGTGTAACCGATTCGCGGCTGATTAAATCTTTAAGAAGTTCCAGGGTGTCACTCATAACTCAGTTTGATAATGGCCGGATTTAAAACCAATGACCAGCTTATCACCGGTATCCAGGATCGGACGTTTGATTAACGTAGGTGTGTTCAGCATTAGTTGGAGGGCTTTTTCAGGAGTGACATCCGTTTGTTGCTCGGCGCTGAGTTGCCGCCAGCTGGTGCTGCTGCGGTTTAGCAGCGTATTCCAATCTGCACGTGCGGCAAAATCATTCAATTGACCCAGTGTTAGCCCATCAATCCGAAAATCATGGAACTGATAGGCTATACCGTTTTCATCCAACCATTTACGCGCTTTCTTGCAGGTGTCGCAGTTTTTTATGCCGTAAAGCGTGTGCATGGTTTTTATAATTGGCTGTTCAGCAGTTCTTCAATGCTGGGCAGTTCTTTATCGGCTTTACAGCGGTTTTTATACAGATCGACAAATTCCATAAAAGCCTGTTCGAGGTCAGCCAGAATCTCTTCCTCGTTGTCGCGTTCATCTTCGGGCACATCATCCGAATCCAGATATTCCCGTTGCAAGTCCACTTCGCTGTTAAGAGCAAGAGTGGCATAAATCATTGCATTGTTTGAGATTTTTTCGTTCATGGTATAGGTGTGGTTGAGGTTAAGGGAGCTTCTAAAAATCCCGTTTTCCTGATGGATAAGGCGCTTTGAATTTTTAGAGGTTCTCTTATCGTTAGTCAATAATATCTATACTTATTGCGATGTCTATCCTATATAGCTACAGAGCTTTAACATTTTTCTGGAATGGAACAACAGTTGATTGAGAATGATTTGAGTATGTTTCCCAGTCGGGGGTATATTCATCTGCTTGATTACCCCAAACAAACCAATCTTTTCTCGGTCCTCGTGCAAATAGTTCAATACGAGGCCCGGAACTACAGGCTTCTATCAGATC
>JBAQEN010000373.1:0-2410 GCA_049286765.1 Methylococcaceae bacterium | reverse complement strand
TCGACGCGAACAGACACCTAGTAGTAAAGCGGTTAATGCTTCAATGATGATTCCCTGTGTAAAAGCATTTGTACAAACGGAACCTAACTGATCCTCAATGAACTCGAGTGTTTTTATAATTTTATCGGTTTGTTCCTCCCCGATTAAATCCTGTTCAGAAAGCCATAAAATTAAATCATCGATAATTTGGTAATATTTTGACTTTTCATCCTTGCCTTTTTCTTGATTCAGTTCGGTTATCACTAATAGATGCTGCCAACCTGATGTTAACAACATGGGTATAATTTTTGGTATAAATTTACCAGCAAGTCGGATATCAATTTCTTGCTGTACGAAACTCCTTACTAGCTCCAGTTTTTGTTTTCCCTCATAAGCTTCAACCATCCGTCTGATATTCAAGTCAACTGATTTGTTGATTTGAGCGGTGATTTCATTCAATTCTTGATCGACTTCTGCGAAGACATTCGGATTGGTGCTTGCTTCCTGTGCGATTCGGGTGACTAGCTTATCGACTGTGTGTTTAATATTCGTATTTTTAATTATTCTGTTAACTTTTACTGCGGACTCAAGAAAGGCAAGTTGATTTAGTACGCTTCTGGCGGGATGGGAGTCCGAGTCTAAAAAATCATTACCCTGTATCGGCAAAGAAATTAATGGTAAATGGATAGTTTCCAAATAGGATTTTATGTCGGATGAGATGATTAAATCATTAAACAGGGTTTCGAAAAGTTTTCCATATACTTCAAGATGATTGACATCGGTGGAGGAAAGAATTTTTTGGCCGTTAACGGAATTTGCTAACGTATCTTGTAGATAATTTTGCAAGGCAATCGGATTTTGATGAAGATTGCTATGGTTATAGAGATTTTTTTGTATTTTCGAAATAGCAGCGATTATTTCTTCAGCCGTAAAAACAGGTTGAGTCTGGGTAACAGAGCCGGGTTTTTTTTCAGATAAACCATCATTAACTTCATCAGCTGAAACCGTATTGGTTTCTTTTATTATTTCCAGCAATTTTCTCGCAACTTGAGCTACAGATTGTCTGTTTTTTTGTTCCTCTATTGGTAATAAATTCAATATATTATCATCTGATATCGTTGAAAGTAGCTGTCCATTATGAGTGTTCAGTTTGTTATCCGGCATGTGACGTTCCCAATCTCCGGTTTCATTGGGGGTATTATCAGGTTGCCGTATAATATGAGGCACAATCTCAGCAGGTGCTCCAAAATTCATCAATAGCTTATCGAACTGATCATATAAATTTCTTAGATTGGTTGCTAATATTTTTTCAAAAATCGAGTAGAGCGTTATTTTTGTATTGTTGTCCAAATTAAATTGAAGAATGATTTCCCGAAAGATGTCGCATAATATTGCAGGCCTAATCGGATTATTGACGGTATTCAAAGGAAGACCAAACACATGACTTAATTTTCCTTCAAGTTGATAAATCGAGGTTTCATAATGATTTTTCAGCTTTTTAATAATGGATGATAAATTAAGCCAATCCTCAAAATCTTCTTTTTCTATCAAAGCTAGTGTTTTTCCATCCATGGCAGTTTCTGCATCTTTTTTATGACTGGGATCAGAAATATGATCAACTTCGAGAAGAATCGAACTACAAAACTCACTGCTAATTGACTCACGGCTGAATTTTAGAGTTGTAATCAGATCATTAAGTAAAGAACTGCCTATAACAACCGCAGTGTGTTCTTTGGCTTTCTTTAAATCCTCCCCGAGACACTCGAAAAACTGAGCAAGCAACTGTGGCAAATGCTCGTTCAGCATTGTTTTTAGTGCTATTTTGAAGTATTCCTGATTTAATTTGTCTGCGGAAGAGCTTCGTCTATCAAAGGAAACTGTTTTTTCTCCTATATTAGCTTCTTTTTTTAAAGCATTAAATGCAGAAACAGGCATACTTTCGACGGCAACGCCAATGCCATTAGTACATAAATGTCTGATTTTAGAGCTTATATGCTTGATTTTTGCATCAAGCTGAAATTCTTCCCAGCGATACTCAGGACTAATCGAAAATTGAATTTTGATATTTTTATTATCCGAAAGAGAAAGTCCTGCAATTGATTGCTTAAAACCTAAAAAGAATCCGCCGAAGCAAAAATCCTGAATTACACACTGAACCTGGATCGATTCCTCTAGTATAAGAGTAGCCACCAGTTCTATGTCATACCGGATATAGCGACGGCGGGTTTTATTATTGATCAACATAAAAGCAAAAGGAATTTTTGAATCAAAATTATGGGAATAATTGCGCTAACCACTGTAATTGACTTGGCGATATAAAGTTTAAATTGTTTCTATTTGATCTTATCTAAGCCTGTATATTTACGACAGGGCCAATGGAGCAAATTCAATTTTAAAGGGCCTGATCTGAAAATTTAAAAATTATCGGGTT
>JBAQEN010000372.1:0-6381 GCA_049286765.1 Methylococcaceae bacterium | reverse complement strand
AATGCCTGGTGGACAAAAATAAACGTGAGCTAATAATTCATATTTTGATTATTGCTGTCGCTATGGAAAATTTCACCCGTAATGGCAAGCCTAATCGTTGGGCGATCGATGACACAGGAGCCGCCTGTGAAGCCACTGCACTAAGCTTGGCGGTGCATCAAATGGGTGGGTTTAACGAGGAAAAGACTCTTGAGCATTTCAAGCTTCCCAAGGGCTATACAGCGATGTCTATGATGGCTGTTGGCTATCCAAACGGATATTGATGTACTTGATGATGATTCTAAAACAACCGAATTGGCTGAACGGATTCGCGCACCATTAAACCGGCACTTTTATTATGGGTAATGGGGTTCTGCAAATGATTACAGGATGTCAACTTGAGCCGAAACGCTAACAGCAGGATACGCTTGCTCACCTTTTATATAACACTGCAGAAGCGGCTTTAGCCGAGAATGTCCGGCTAAATCCGCTCCTCAATTTAATCAGTTAGACAACACGGCATATTCATTACCGGAAATCACCCGACTTAATGGCAAAGTCCCGGCCGTTATTCTACACCAGTCGCTAAAAACCAATTTTCTGTTATCTCGCCATGCAGTTCCCCAAGCTTGTTTTGTAAATCATCGAGAATTCCACGCAATTGCACTTGTGTAGTTTGGTGGGTATCAATGGCTTGCACATATTTTTCCAGCTCGACTACTCGCTTAGGCATCTCACCGTGATTGGGCAGTTTGTTAATACATTCTGAAATCTCAGCAATACAGTATCCCACGGATCTGGGCAGATTTTTGTCCAGCAATAAAAAGTAAAGCACATCATCACCATTTATTCGGCTGCGCATTTGTTGACGATACATCAGCAAGGCGTTCAGTGACTTTAAAAGATTCATCCACAGAATGGTCTCGTACTGGCGTATTTCATCACTACGCGATTCCGAGAGTAATAACGATGCCAAATCCAGAATCCGGCTGGTCATGTCGGCACGCTCAAGGTTTCTGCCTAGACGAATAAACCGGTAAGGATTATTGTGACTCATATAGCCGGATAATAAGCCGGTAAAACGTTGGCAGCCTTTAAGAATCTCATTAAGAAATAAAACCCGGCTACGCCTATTGATGACAACAGAGTCGAGATTTTTTTTGGTGTAAAGATACATTTCATTGACTTGTTCCCAAGCTTCATCAGGCAATAACTCTCTGGACGTACGAATATTTTCTCTGGCAGCGCTCAAGGTAGAGAACAAAGAACCCGGATAATTGGCATCTGTTAGCAGAAAGCGGGTGACAGTACGCTCATTAACTACTTTATTATTTTCATGGAATTCCTGTTCGGAGGCGTTAATGCGGATGAGTTGCTGCCAACCCATTTCAATGCTTCTGGGTAAGTCCATTAACAAATTCATATGTACACTGACCAGCCGGGCAATATTTTCAGTGCGCTCCAGATAACGGGCCAACCAATACAGGCGTTCTGCTGAACGAGATAACATTAGTTGTCCCCCATGTTGATAATCCAGGTATCTTTGCTGCCGCCGCCCTGAGATGAATTGACCACTAGAGAACCTTTTTTTAATGCTACGCGAGTTAAACCTCCCGCCGTTACAAAAGTGCTGTCTCCTTGCAGAATAAAAGGCCTGAGATCTATATGCCTGGGTTCCAGTTTACCTCTGCACAGCGTTGGAGCGGTAGAAATGGCCAGAGTCGGTTGAGCAATATAATTGCGGGGATCTTTTTGAATAATTTGGCGAAAGGCATCTACTTCTTTTGCAGAAGCATGCGGCCCGACCAGCATGCCGTAACCGCCGGATTCATTTGCTGGTTTTACCACCAGTTCTGCTAAATGAGCAAGCACATAATCGAGATGTTCATTATTACTGCACAAGTAGGTCGGTACATTAGGCAGGATTGGTTCTTCATTCATATAATATCGAATCATTTCCGGTACGTAAGAATAAACCACCTTATCATCAGCAACACCTGCGCCCGGCGCGTTGGCAAGGGCGACATTGCCAGCTTTCCACGCCCGCATTAAACCTCGCACTCCCAGTACAGAATCTTTACGGAATACTTCAGGATCAAGAAAGTCATCATCTATACGCCGGTAAATTACATCGACTTTATCCAACCCTTCAATAGTACGCATGTAGACGCAGTCATCGTCACCTACAACTAGATCGCTGCCCTCGACCAGTTGCGCACCTATTTGTTGCGCTAGATAGGCGTGTTCAAAATAGGCAGAGTTATAGATACCGGGTGTTAGTACGGCCAATGTTACCTTACCATTTTGGTGTGGCGCTATTGACAATAACATATCGTGTAATTGAGTCGGGTAATCGTCGATAGGCAAAATATCGGTACCTTGCAGCAGTTCAGGAAATACCCGTTTGGTGATAACCCTATTTTCCAGCATATAAGATACCCCTGACGGAACGCGCAGGTTATCTTCGAGAACATACATGATACCATCTTTGTCACGCACCAAATCAGTGCCACAGATATTGGCCCAGACATTATGACGAGGTTTCATGCCAACGCATTCCTTACGAAAGTTTTTTGAACTGTTGATAATCTCGCCGGGCATTTTGCCGTCCTTTATAAAGGCTTGGTCACTATAAACATCACTGATAAAATAGTTTAAGGCGGTTAAACGCTGTTTTAAGCCTTTTTCAATCACTTTCCATTCTCTGGCGTCTATGATGCGCGGGACTATATCGAAAGGCCACGCTCTATCTATATTACCTTCATCACTGTAGACGGTAAAGCTAATACCCATTTCCATAATGGCAAGCTCTGCTGCTTTTTTACGTCTATCTATATCCTCTTTTCTAAGAGAATTCAGATACTGGCATAAACTATAGCTAACATAACGCGGTTGATATTCTGAATGCATCAACTCATCGTAAGCACTCTCGGTTTTATAATTTTCCCAAATTGATTTCATAGTAATTTACTAGTATGTTTGGATTTTTAAAATATAAAGCATGATTGGTGCCATCCTCTGTGGGAGGTCTTATTTTGCAAGGAAAGGGTATTGGATTTTTCATCCTTGTTAATTTATTGATAGTTAAATACTCCATTTTATTTCAGGGGGATTTTTCGTCTGTGACAATCGCGTGCAGAAGCTAATGTTATAAATTTAATTTTTCTTCCAAGTGATCTATTCCGGCATATTTGTCTCATTTCAAAGTAATACGAAGCCGAGTGCTGATGACTGACCTCCCAATGATAAGCTATGGATGAAGTAAACAAGGTTAACCTGTCTCAGCCTGATGTTTTATGGATATGGAAACTTAAAAAAGAAGGCACTGGCCATAATAGAAAAGTGCCTTTGAAGTGACAACATAGGAGATAATGAACATTCACAAATACATCAGCATTTTATATGCCAATATTGTAATGATTTATGTCCTAATGGCACTATTATTCCAGCAGTATTATTGTATATATCATCTGGCCGCTTGTTGCCCTATAATCAAGCGGACTTGACCGAAAACATTGCAACTTTGGTGCAACCATAAACAAACAGCGTTGTGTGCTAAGTTTGCTATGTAGGATTATTCTAAATAATCTCAAGTAAGCGGTCACTTTGGTGATTTAAACTATCAATAAACTACCTTGTCAAGCTTTTCTGCCCATATTTCGAAAGGTTGTCTAGCATTCGGAATATTTAAATGCAGCATCGCAATTTTTCTTTCTGACGGTAATAAAGAAATTTCATCATAAATGAAACTATCGTCAAAATTTGCGGCAGCGGCGTCATAACGGCTACAGGCAAAATACACTTTAGCAAGTCTTGCCCAGTAGATAGCACCCAAACACATAGGGCATGGCTCACAGCTGGTGTAAAGAATGCAATCGTGAAGCTGGAAATCATTCAGCTTTTTACAAGCCAACCGTATAGTTGCAATCTCAGCATGTGCTGTAGGATCGAGTGCGCTGGTAACCCTATTGCCGCTGGCGGCAATCAGTTGATCATCTTTAACAATAATTGCGCCATAAGGTCCTCCCTCTCCTGATCTAACATTGTCTACAGCCAGAGCAATGGTTTGCTGTAAAAATTCCTCGTGCATCTACAGCCCTAATGGATTATTCGGGTCTATGCCGTCCATAAATGGCAGGCGTCGGTCCTGATGCGTAAGTTGATAAATTTTCCCTAACCAGTTATTGAAAACGGCTTTTGCCGTATCGCTCCAGGTGTTGTCAATATGCTCCAAAACCTGAGCTTCGGGAAACTCATCCAGTTTTTCACCGGTTTGTTTGGCTGATTTAACATGACGTTCATAATCAGAGAATATCTGCTGCACAATCTCATTAAAATAATGTTCGGGAAAAGGTGGATAGTCTGATATTTCGCCATGATAAAACCGCATAATTTCACGCTTGTATTCTTTTAATAAACTAATGTCATCGTATTCAGGATGCCCTTGAAAGAATACAATGCGAAAACCATCGGGGCTGACAGCTAGATGTACTCCAGCTTCCTTGCTTGTTGCCAGGACCCTAATCCCTTGTCGCTCCATATCACTTTGAAATATCTCATTAAAACGGGAGTGTGGTACATCAAACCGGGTGTTGATTTCGGCAATCAAGGGGTGTGTGCGGTTTATGAGTTTGTGCGAAAACACGCCCCAGCGTTTAGCGGGTAGACGGGTACGTTCAATACCATAACAGAATTGAATGAGGGCATGGGTTGCAAGACAGGAGCAGAGTACCGACGTAACATTTACTTTGGCCCAGGTAAAGACTTCCGTTAACGGTTGCCAGAAGTCTTCTTCAGGTAAGCTGGGATGAGTGACATTAGCTCCACTAATAATCAGGGCATCCAGCCCCTCTAGTTTGATTTTCTCAAAGGATTCGTAGTACTTGTCAATATGCGCTTGTGCTTGCGGGCTTCTTTTCAGACCCACTATCGTAAAGGGGTGAACATGAAACTGCACGATTTGATTACACGCGCCTACCAATCGGAAAAACTGCCTTTCCGTTGCTTCAAGTGCGGCATCGGGCATCATATTGAGCAAACCAATGTGAATTTCCCGAATATCCTGATGACTGGCCCGTGCGGGATCCAATATTTCTTCACCTTCTTCGCGCAGGCGTTGAAAAGTCGGTAAGTCAGTATGAGCAACTATAGGCATGACAAACGCTCGTTAACCATCATCATTGTTGAGCAAGGGCGTTAGCGACAAGCTGGATAAAATCTGCTTCATTTTTAACCGAGGCGGCATCATTCGCATCGATGATGTAGCCATATTGATCGGCGATTGCTTGATAACGTGGGATCCGGGATTTGAATAATTCAGGAAAAACCCAGGATACAAATTCATCCGGAGGCATAACATCGGTAGAGACATAATTTTTCATCTGCATGAATTCAGCGAGCTTTTCATCAAGAAATGCTTCCCGGTAATAAAGTGGCTTGGGCTCAGTTTTGGCACGCTCAATGATGGTTTGTTCCAGGGCTGGAGGTATTTTGATGTAAATAATCAGAGTATTTTGTGCCAAGGTTTCCAGAACATCAGGGCTGTCCAGTTCACAAACACTGCCGCCTGCGTCATTGATAAAATGATGGTACCCATAGATGTCCTCGGCTTTATGAATAAAGTCCGGGACATCATTCATCGCGGCAATTTCAGCCTGATGATGTAAATTTTGCCGGCGCTTGAATTCCTGTAAAGACAATCCACCCAGGTCAGGATTACCGAGTTTGCCCAGAAAAGTGGAGACAGGGGCAAGATTGTCAACAGTAATTTTATTAGATATATAAATAGAATCTGACATTAGTAAATCACGCAAAAAAGGAACACTCATCGCCTGACGTTTAATGTTGTCCAGAATGGGTTCTTGCAAATATTTAGTACCTATCCGGTAATCGCCTGAATAGTGAAACCATTTGGCTTTGGGTAATTTATTAGCTAGAGTGGTTTTTCCCGCGCCGGACATAGCCAGCAGAGTAATTCTCTTTGTTTGCCAATCCAGGAACTCCTGGGGACTCATTTTCATTATAGTGTTCCTAAATCATTCCAGATAATCTTCAAGATCCATGTCTTCGGGGTTAGGTTTATGTTCATCAGTATCCGAATAACCCAAATCATCGGTCTCAATATCGTCAAAAGGTGCACTCCAGTCTTCAGGGTCCTCAATATACTCAAAAGTTGAGCTATACCAACTATCACGGTCATATTCGCCAATATCACCATTAAGGTATTGAACTTCAATTGAATCGTCGCTTTCATCAATAGCGACAACTTTAAACGTCAGGTCGTTTTCCAGGTCTTTGTACCAGCTATCAATGATAGGGTCTGCCACGGTTGTCATGATTATTACCTCAATAATTTGTTAGTATGTTCCAATGCGGATTAAAAATTAATGGATATTATTAACA
>JBAQEN010000371.1:0-1787 GCA_049286765.1 Methylococcaceae bacterium | reverse complement strand
CACCTGACGATAGGAATCGCAGCTGACATTGATGCGCAGCGGAAAAGCTATCCGATGAAGAGACTTGTCTAAAGTGAAATACTCACAAGCCCACAATCACTTCGATCTATATCAACACACGTAATTTAAACGTTGCAACTGCCGCATATAAACGAAGTTATACATCAGGCTATGTAAACGGGAGATTTCAGTCAATACTGAAATATACTATCAGCGAATTGAAATGAGTGCAGATTTACGGTTTCGGGTTCAAAATAAGCAAGTACATTGTTATTCTGCAATTTTTTCTTTTATACTTGTCTGCTAAATACCTCAAGGAGCTACCATGGAAAAACAATTCATTTTACACATGCTGACCACCGCCAAAAATCTCAGCCCGTTTGATGTCAATATGGCATTGGATGCGGGTTGGGTTTCTGCGTTGCCTTATACCAATGTCGAAGCCAGTGAAGTTCAGGGATTGGTACAGGACGCCATTTTTTCCCGCAGCGCGAAAAACTTAAAACGCACCGGCATCTTTATTGGCGGCCGCGATACCAAACAGGCGATGGATATGCTAAAAATGGCTAAACGCTCAATGGTTCCGCCTTTTGAAGTCTCTGTTTTTGCTGACCCCAGTGGCGCATTCACGACCGCTGCGGGCATGGTTGCTGCTGTCGAGCGTGAATTAATAACAAAATTCCATACCACGCTGGCAGGAAAAAATATTCTGGCACTGGGCGGAACAGGGCCCGTGGGCCAAGCGGCAGCCGTTATTGCCGCTCAAGCGGGCGCTAACGTAAGAATCATAGGCAGACAACTGGAAAAAGCGCAGCACATTGCCGATTTGTGCAGCGATGAATTTGGCAACGGTAAAATTATTATTAGCGCCGGCGCCGATGCAGATAAAGCGAGCTATATGAAAACTGCGGACATTGTTTTTGCCACCGGCGCTGCGGGTATCGAATTATTAAGCGCGGAACTTATCGCTTCAGCTCCGCAACTGAAAGTGGCCGCCGATGTCAACGCTGTCCCGCCCGCAGGCATTGCCGGCGTTGACGCATTTCATAACGGCACAGCTATTGAAGGCTCGAACAGCGGCGCTGTCGGCATAGGGGCCCTGGCAATCGGCAATATAAAGTATCAGGCCCAGAACCGCTTGTTAAAAAAAATGATAGAAACCGACAAGCCTGTTTATCTGCATTTTGAACATGCATTTGAAGTAGCAAGAGACTATATTAAAGCGAACGCTTAAATCGACTACCCTATAAAATTAAAGAGGATCTCAAATGGAAAAACGTAGCATTCTGCACATGCTTGACCCGATGCCGCACAACAGTCCATTTGATGTTAATATGGCGATGGATGCAGGTTTTGATGTGCTTATGCCTTATAGCAACGTGAAGCTGGATAGCGTCTATGGACTCACTCAAGATGCTATTTTTTCCCGCGGTCCGGCAGGAGTAAAACTCACCGGCATTTTTATCGGCGGACGTGATTTAGGGTTGGCTATGGATATGTTGAATGCCAGCCGGCAAGCCATGGTTCCGCCTTTTGAAGTCTCTGTTTTTGCTGACCCCAGTGGCGCTTTTACCACGGCCGCAGCCTTGGTGGCCTGTGTTGAGAAGCAGCTGAAAGCAAAACATGGTAAGGAACTGAAAGATTGTAATGCGCTGGTATTTGGCGGAACCGGTCCTGTTGGTATCGCTACCGGGGTTATCGCTTCCTTAGCCGGCGCTGCTACAGCATTAGTTGATCATTTATCAATGGATACCGCCTCGGATGTTGCTCACGCTTACAATCGCCGG
>JBAQEN010000370.1:0-6851 GCA_049286765.1 Methylococcaceae bacterium | reverse complement strand
TGTCAGCTAAACCGCCGGTTTTTCTGACAATTGGGACAGTGCCATAGCGTTGACTGTATATCTGGTTCAACCCGCAGGGTTCAAAGCGCGATGGCATCAGGAAAATATCCGCACCGGCTTCAAACAGATGAGCCAGTCCTTCATCATAACCAATAGTGATAGCCATTTTATCGGGGTAAGCTTTAGCGAAATTGTTTAATTGCTGTTCAAAGTTTTTATTACCCGTACCGAGTAATATAAATTGCAAGGGAAGAGCCAGCATTTCAGGGAGGCAGTCCAATACCAGATCGATGCCTTTTTGTTCCACCAGACGGCTGACAAGCGCAATAACGGGGATGTTATTGTCAAGTGGTAGAAAATATTTGTTTTGCAGAGCAGTTTTGTTGCGCTGTTTTTTGTTTAACGTTGCTAAACCAAAGTGCTCGTTAATGTTAGGATCAGTTTCCGGATTCCAATGTTCAGCGTCTATACCATTGATAATGCCGGTCAGACACTCTTTCCTGTAGCTTAACAATCCTTCCAGACCATAGCCGAAATCAGCGGTTTGAATTTCCCGCGCATAAGTGGGGCTTACTGTGGTGATACGATCTGAATAGGCCAGGCCGCCTTTAAGAAAGGACAGCATGCCGTTAAACTCAATACCCTTTGGATTCCAAAGCTGCTCGGGCAGATTCAGGGAAGCATGAGTAGCTTTTGGAAATATGCCCTGATAGGCCATATTATGGATCGTAAAAACGGTAGCGGGCCGATCGCTTTCCAACGATAGTAAAGCCGGTACCAGGCCGCTTTGCCAGTCATTGCAATGGATTATATCGGGTATCCAGTTCAAATAGCCTCTATTCATTGCCACTTCTACCGCGATACGGCAAAACAGGGCAAAGCGTTCGGCACTATTCGGCCAGGCATTACCATTTTCATCAACATAAGGATTACCCGGCAAATTAAAAAATTCCGGGCAATCTACCAGCCATACAATAACTTGAGTTCCTGGCAAACGGGTTTCCAGAATATTTGCATCAGCATTATCCACCTGCACCGTGCTCTTGTAGTAAATTTTTTCAGTGGTTTTGATGGCTTGATATTTAGGCATGATCAACCGCACATCTACATCCAGCCCCGCTAATGCCTTGGGTAAGCTGCCGGATACATCAGCCAGACCACCTGTCTTAATCAGTGGATGCGCTTCACTGGTGACAAAAAGTATTTTTTTCATAATCCTTTTGTTCGATAGTTATAATTTTTCAATTATTCAATAGATTGAGGTGAGACGCAGACTGACAGCTTAGAATGTATTCATCCAGGATAGTCCGGAAAAAGCCTACTATTTTTTCCGCACATTTATCCATTGTGTTCAGGAAGCAGGGAATTGATGTTTCAAATGTCTTGAGCTTGTGCACGTTTTTATCTATTAGCCCTGTGATCAATAATTTCTTCAACTATCGAAGGATCGGCAAGCGTGGAGGTATCGCCCAGATTGTCAAGTTCATTTGCCGCCACTTTGCGCAAAATACGGCGCATGATTTTGCCTGAACGGGTTTTTGGCAAGCCGGGCGCCCACTGAATAATATCGGGATTGGCGATAGCGCCGATTTCTTTTCTAACCAGGTCTATCAGTTCTTTTCTCAGTTCTTCCGAAGGCTCAACGCCAACATTCAAAGTGACGTAAGCGTAAATCCCTTGCCCTTTAATATCGTGTGGATAACCGACTACAGCGGCTTCTGCGACCTGTTCGTGCAACACTAAAGCACTTTCAATTTCTGCTGTGCCCATTCTGTGTCCGGAAACGTTAATAACATCATCGACTCGCCCGGTAATCCAGTAATAACCATCTTTATCCCGGCGCGAGCCATCACCGGCAAAATAATAACCGGGATAGTTTTTAAAATAGGTATCGATAAAACGTTGGTGATCGCCATACACTGTCCGCGCTTGTGATGGCCACGGACGGCTGATGACTAAAATGCCTTCCGCTGGGCCTTCCATGACACGGCCTTGATTATCCATAATTTCGGGTTTGATGCCAAAAAATGGCAAGGTAGCCGATCCGGGTTTTAATGCGGTAACTCCAGGCAGGGGTGTGATTAATATGCCGCCCGTTTCGGTCTGCCACCAAGTGTCCATAATAGGACACCGCCCGTTTCCCACCACATGATAATACCATTCCCACGCTTCCGGGTTTATAGGTTCGCCGACGCTGCCAAGAATACGCAGGCTGCTACGGTCGGTGCGCATAACAAATTCATTCCCCTGCGCCATCAAGGCGCGTATTGCAGTCGGGGCCGTATAGAAAATATTCACCCGATGTTTGTCGATAACCCGCCAGAAACGGTCAGCCTCCGGATAAGTCGGCACGCCTTCAAACATTAACGTAGTCGCGCCATTGCACAGTGGGCCGTAAATCATATAAGAATGTCCGGTTACCCAGCCTATATCAGCAGTACACCAGTAAATGTCGCCATCATGGTAATCAAACACATACTTGTGAGTCATTGCTGTGAATAATAAATAACCGCCGGTTGTGTGCAAAACACCTTTGGGTTTACCGGTTGAGCCCGATGTATACAGGATAAATAAGGGATCTTCTGCATCCATTTCTTCAGCCGGGCAATCGGCAGATGCATCCGCCATCGCTTCGTGATACCAGATATCACGCTGTTCATGCCAGTCTACAGGATTACCGCTGTTCTTTATGACGATAACTTTTTCAAGCCCTGTGCAGAAAGCAGCGGCTTTATCGACATTGGCTTTAATAGGTATGGTTTTACCGCCACGGTAGCCTTCATCGGCGCAAACCACATAGTTGCAATCTGAGTCCAGTATGCGGTCTTTTAACGCTTCGGCAGAAAAGCCGCCAAAAACGATCGAATGCACAGCGCCAATACGGGTGCAAGCCAACATCACCGCTGCGGCTTCTGCAATCATGGGCAGGTAGATACAAATCCGGTCGCCTTTGTTAACACCTTGTGTTTTTAACACATTGGCAAACTTGCAGACTTGCTCATGCAATTGCCTATAAGTGATCTTTTTGTCATGAGCAGGATTGTCGCCTTCCCAGATAATAGCCACCTGATCGGCGCGCGTTTCAAGATGACGATCAATGCAGTTAACACTGACGTTAAGTTTACCGCCCTCAAACCAGCGTATATAGCCCTTTGGGTAATCGTAATCCATGACGGTATCCCAACGTCTGCTCCATAGTAAAAACTGCTCAGCCTGTTCTGCCCAAAAAGCTTCCGGCTCATCAATAGAACGCTGATACATTTTTTTATAGGTTTCGGCGTTAATATGCGCCTGGGCTGCTATGTCCGGATTTACGTCATAAATTTTAACGTCTGACATGCGCTAAACCTTGGTTTTTTAACACTGCCAGGGAACGTGTAAACTTTAATTTCGGCAAATTCATACTTCGACAAGGCCTTTAGTTATGAGTTAAACGGAGGAAGAGTTAGAGAGAACAGAATCGGTTTTCCAATTATCTAATTTTTTAAGTTACCCTGCTACTTTATTACCGCACCGGCAAAAGAAAGCTGCCGCCAAGCTTCGTAAAGCACAATAGCGACAGTATTAGATAAATTCAAACTCCGGCTTTCCCTCTGCATGGGTAAATACAAGCATCTATCGGAACCAAGCTCTGTCAAAAGGCTTTCAGGCAAACCTCTAGTCTCGGGACCGAACAAAAAAGCATCCTGAGCACGAAAACTCACCTCACTGACAATTTGCTTGCCCTTAGTGGTCAAGGCAAAAATCCGTTCGGGTTTAACTATGTCTACAAAAGCGTTCAACGAGGAATGTACTTTTACAGAGACCCATTCATGGTAATCCAGTCCCGCTCTACGTAACTTCTTATCGTCCAATTCAAAACCCAGGGGCTTGATCAAATGCAACTGAGTCCCGGTATTAGCGCATAAACGGATAATATTGCCTGTATTTGCCGGAATTTCCGGCTCATATAGAACAATATGAAACATTAGATAGCGTTATCAACACTTATCGGCTTTAGTTTCCATATCTCGTCATTATATTCTGCGATGGTTCTATCAGTTGAAAACTTACCGCTGGCAGCGCAATTTAAAATACTCATTTTAATCCAGCGTTCTTTATCCTGAAAAGCCGCCTCTACTCGTTTCTGTGCCTCAACAAAGCTGCGAAAATCAGCAACAGTCATCCAGGGGTCGTGCGGACTTTTTATTGAAATTAGAATATCATCAAAAATTCCCGGTTCGAATTGATTAAAATGTTCACACTCAATAAGCTTTATAACTCTTTGCAAATCTTCATCCTGTTCAATCATAGCAACAGGATTATAATGATGCCTCATTTCTTCAACCTGTTCTTCAGTCAAGCCAAACAGGAAGAAATTCTCATCCCCGACTTCCTCACGAATCTCGATATTAGCCCCATCCAGGGTACCAATAGTCAAAGCGCCATTCATCATAAACTTCATATTTCCGGTGCCTGAAGCTTCCTTCCCGGCAGTTGAGATTTGCTCCGAAAGATCAGCACCCGGGCAAATTTTTTCCATTGCAGAAACGCGATAATTAGGCAGAAAAATCAGCTTTAGTCTATCACCCACATCAGGATCATTATTAATGACATTGGCTACATTATTAATCAGTTTAATAATCCTTTTCGCCATGTAATAACCGGGAGCGGCTTTACCTCCGATTAATACACAACGATCCGTCCAGTTTGCGGTATCGCCACGCTTGATGCGCTCATAAAGGTGAATAACATGCAGGACATTTAATAACTGACGTTTGTATTCGTGAATGCGCTTTACCTGTACATCAAACAAGGCATTGACATTCAAATCAACATTATGCTCCTTCTTTTTAAAATCAATCAGTTTTTGCTTCCCGGCTTGCTGAATTTCATGCCAGCGCTTACGGAATTTTTCATCTTCAGCGAAAGGTGCAAGCTTTTTCAGTAAAGTTAAATCCGTTAACCAGCCATCTCCAATTGTTTCTGTAATTAATGCAGCCAGTTCCGGATTACACGCTGCTAACCAACGACGGGGGGTTACGCCATTAGTTTTGTTATTGAATTTTTTCGGCCACAACTCAAAGAAATCCCGGAATAAACCTTGTTGCAATAGTTTTGAGTGCAATTCAGCAACGCCATTGACCGAGTAGCTGCCGACTATGGCCAGATAAGCCATTCTAACGTACTGTTCACTGCCTTCTTCAATTATCGACATGCGTGCCAGGCGGACTTTGTCACCGGGCCAGTGGGCTGATACTTCAGCTAAAAAGCGGGCATTAATCTCAAAAATGATTTCCATCAGTCTCGGCAATACCTGTTTAAACAAGTTGACTGACCATCTTTCCAGAGCTTCAGGTAACAACGTATGATTGGTATAAGCCATCGTTTTACGCGTGATTGTCCAAGCCTCATCCCAGCCCAAGCCGTGAATATCCACCAACAAACGCATGAGTTCTGCAACCGCAATACTGGGATGGGTATCGTTTAACTGAAAACAGTTCTTCTCAGCAAAATCGGAAAAATTATGTCCATGCCGGCCTATCCAGATGGCGATAATATCCTGCAAACTGGCAGAAGCCAGCACATATTGCTGGCGCAGCCGCAATTCCTTTCCGTTTTCGTTGGCATCATTTGGATACAAAACCATGGTAATGTTTTCAGCGGTGTTTTTTGAAGCGACCGCATCTGCATAATCACCCTGATTAAACTCCTGTAAATCAAATTCTTCGGTTGCTGTGACTTTCCATAAGCGTAAGGTATTCACCGTGTTATTTTGGTATCCCGGAATTGGGGTATCAAAAGGCACTGCGAATACTTCATGCGCATCTACCCAACAAACCCGTGGATGACCGTTTTCATCAACGTGAGTCTCTGTGCGCCCGCCAAATTTAATGCGTTGCTTATACTCAAGCCGCTCAATTTCCCAGATATTACCGTTACGCAACCAATGATCAGGTTCTTCTAATTGCTCACCATTTTTAATAAGCTGGGTAAACATCCCATATTCATAACGTAAACCATATCCTGTAACAGGCAACTGTAAAGTTGCACAACTATCGATAAAACAAGCGGCCAAACGACCCAAGCCGCCATTACCAAGTCCTGCATCCGGCTCATCTTCGATTAATTCCTCAATATCCAGCCCCAGTTCATACATAGCGTTTTCAACGACATTGCTAATACCCATATTAAGCATGGCGTTGCTGAGTGTCCGCCCCATTAAAAATTCCATCGACAAATAGCAAGCTCTTTTACAATCGGAATCTTTGTAGGCGTTATAAGTTTTTTTCCACCGTTCTGTAAGTCTATCGCTAACAGAAAGCGACAAAGCCTCATACGCATAGTGTAGCGAGCGGCAGTTTTCATCGCGACCGAGCCGATGACCGTAATAACGTCTGAAATCATTTATCAGGTCTTGTTGATCCATTCCCAGATCTGGATTTGAACAAATAGAAGTGTTTGGTTTGCTCGTTTTAAAATGGTTTTCCAGCATGTTTTTTTATCACTATGAAATTTATAATTAGTTATTGCCTATTATTTTATCTCATTTTGACCAAAACATGCTTAATAATCTGCCCCAACAGCGAACCATCATGCAACTCATAACTGATAATAGTCAAGGCTATGTCAACCGTTGAAAAGCCTGGTAACAGGGTAACATTACTTGAACAAAAATGTTGCCATTGGCCGGGTTAGTTCAACGGTAACTCTCAACTTCTGAAAATGTTGGGTTACGCTGTCGCTTTTTTGTTAAACTTGCCAAACTTACTTATGCACGTTCATTGGAACAATGAAAACACAAAAAATTTTTGACACCCCCCTTTTTGGTTTGGGCTTTAGAGTTTTTTTTGCCCTGGCCGGACTTTCCG
>JBAQEN010000369.1:0-5997 GCA_049286765.1 Methylococcaceae bacterium | reverse complement strand
GTCTTGATAGTGGTTATTGCTCTGGTGTTTGTCAGTTATATTCATGACAGCGAATGGCTGGATGTAGTCAATTCAGCACTCTGGTTTGTATTAATCGCTTTACTGGAGTTGGAAGTTCGCTGGCCGGATACGGTGTTCAAATACCGGCAAAACAATTGGCTGGCAACTGTGACTGTTTTTGCCGGACTGATTGCGATGGTGATTGCCTGGGTCTGGCAATCGGCATGGCTTGATGTTTACGATGCTATCTTATGGATAGTTGCATTTGCTTCCATTGAAGTCGATATTTTCCAATTTTTGCAACGCAAACGCGAATAACCTGGGGCATATGACACCACATTGCTGATCCAAAGAGTAGGATTTGGGTTCGATAATCATGCAAAATCAAAGGCTTGTCACTGCCTGAATAGAAAGCTTTGAAAGTATTTTTCACCTGTTGCGTATATAAAGAAGCAACAGGACTACTGCAACCACGGTAGCAGTCAATTGTCCATCTCTGGTATGCAGAAAATTAATGATAGCTACTTCATAACCGGCAAGGGCATTAATAAAACCATTTGCACCAATCAGCGCTCCGTATTCTCCTATCATGTCTTATACTCTCATTATGAAAAATTGTAATTATTCAGCGTGTTATTCATTCCCACGCTCAACATGGAAATGTATACCATGAAGCTTTGTGGGTTCCGTTGTGCATAAAACCACAAACTTGAAAAACACTGAATAGCTACGGAATTTATTCTTTTTTTAGTTCCGGGTGAGCCCATTAACTACGATTCGGATATCTTGGACGGACCACAAGTATGATTTTTGCTAGCGCCTTCTGAGTTTTCGCATTAAATTTAAGCCGGTACTACTTTTTTCCAACTTTCTGGTTGTCATTATTTTTTGCTAACAGTTTTTTTTTAGCTTCAGGCTGTTTACTTTGAATCGTATCGGATTCTTTCGCTTGAATCCGGAATGCGTCCGGATCAGCCAATGTGCGTGGTTTTACCACTGGGGCAGGGGATGACTGGATATCTAATTCAGGGTTATGAATCAACTGCCTGGGTGTTAGCGTCGACAGGGTTTTAAGATTTTCCTGCGCTTTTGGGAAATAAACGGGGGATTCATCAATCGCTTTTCTAAAATATTCATCCGCCACATCGTAGCGGCCAGTCAGCATGCTGATATAGCCGATATTATTATAGGATTCGTGAACAGGCATAATCCGGTTGAAGAGTGCGGTGGCGGTCGAAACATTACCGTTTTTAATTTCAATCAAAGCCAGATTATGAATCGCGCGATTGTATCGCTTGTCATAGCCGAGCGCCTGATTAAACAAGTGTTTTGCCTTAATTTCATTCCCGGAAAGATAATACGAATAGCCAAGATTATTGAGTAACATTGGATTGGTTGGCTGCATTGCCAGAGCGGCCTGGTAATGAACAATCGCCTCAGCGCTGTTATTCGTCAAGTCTGCAATGACACCCAAGCCGTTATGAGCTTTCCAACTGCTGTTATTAGTTTTTATGGCGGCGGTAAGATAGTCTTTCGCCTTACCGGTTTGACCATTATCCAAAAAATATAAGCCCAGGCTTTCATTGGCCAATGAATTGTTGCTGTCGATGGTTAAAATATCCTGATATATTTTAATTGCTAATTCAGGATGCTTATTGCGGCTATGAATGGAGGCGATTTGCTCCATCGCTTTAATATTCTTTTTGTTAAATTGCAGGGCTTTGATGTAATAGAAGAGGGCGTCATCTGATTTTCCTTCGCTTAATGCGGCTTCAGCTTTGGCGAAAGCCTGTCCTTCTGTTTTTACGTCAGGGTCCAGCATGTTTAATATATTGTCGGAACTATTAACGCTGTTTTCGCCCTGGTTAGGTTTAACTATGTTCGGATTGCAAGCACTGATAATGAGTGTTGTTATACAAGAGAGGAAAAGAATGCTGAACTTTTGAGATATCATATTAGCTAAACAAAAATTAGTTGCCAAGTGAGGCATAAATTGAAATGACCGCGGGTCCTAGGATAACGATAAAGATCCCTGGAAAGAAACAAAAGGCCAGAGGAAACAACATTTTTACAGCAAGTTTGGCCGCTTCTTCTTCAGCTTTTTGCATGCGTTTATCCCTAAGATCTTCGGCGAAGATGCGTAGCGTATTGCCAATACTGGTGCCGAAACGCATGCTTTGAGTAAGCGCTGAAGCCAGTCCCCGAATTTCATCCACACCAGTTCTGGTGACCAGATTTTTTAGTGCCTGATCCCGGGCTACGCCTGCTCTCAGCTCAGCGTTTACCAGGCCAAGTTCATAGCCCATTATTTCATTACTGATCATCGTGTCTTTAGCAACCCGTTGGAGACCCGCATCCAAGCCAAGGCCGGCCTCAGTGCAAACAATCAGTTGATCGACCGCATCCGGAAAAGCATTCCTGATAATTCGTTTCCGGGCATTGACTTTTCGGTCTAATACAAAGCTTGGAGCAATGAAACCCAATAACAAGCCGGAACAGACTATTAATAACAAGGTGTTCGCTGATACCGTAAAGAAAAACGTCGTGCTAACCAGGAAAAAAATGACGGGCAAGCCGATCGTTAACAGGATTTTGATGCCGTAATAATTGGAAAGACTGTTTTTATCATGATATCCAGCATGTATCAGGCGCTCGCGGTCGTAGTTCATTTTTTCGCCGGCTCTTTGCCTGATAACAAAGTAATCGCCCAAAATTTGAGTCGTGTTCCGGAAGAATTGGTTTTGATGTTTATCGCCGCTCAGGTTATGTAAACGAGTCCTTACCGGGTTATAAATGCCGAAAACTAAAAAATAAAGCGCTAAGGCCAAGGCAAAAGCAGCAGCGCCGAATAAAATGATCACCAGCCACTCGCCCAAAAACGGATCGCCGGATAAGCCTAAGATAAACTGAATAATACGATCCATGATAAGAACCTATATATCGAAATTAATTTGTTTGCGTACCCAGAACGCACCAATCACCTGCAAAACAAGCCCCCAGCCAAGAATAAAATGGCCCATTTCTGTATTGAACAAGGGCTTGATATAGTCAGGAGATCTGAGTGAAATAGCTAAAAATACGAAAAAGGGCAGCAGTGAAAGCACCCAAGCCGACATACGGCTTTCCGCGGTAATGGTTTTTACCCGGCGCTGAAAGCGGAAGCGTTTTCTTAACAATTCACTGGTTTTTTCCAATAATTCCGCCAGGTTACCGCCAGTTTCCCGCTGGATCAGGATTGCGGTTGTGGCCGCGATCAAATTCATGCTAGGCACCCGTATCAGAAGATAATTAAAGGCTTCCCTGACATCGCGCCCATAGTTCATTTCTTCAAACGTAATGCCGAACTCTTTAGCTATGGGATCCTGCATTTCATCAGCAATATAATGCATCGCCTCATTAAAAGGATAGCCGGCGCGAAGGGCGCGTATCATCATATCCAAAGCGTCGGGCAACTGCTCTTCAAATAGATCCAGCCTTTTTTTGCGGTCATTCTTAAGCTTTATTATCGGGAGGGAACCTGCAAACAGCATAACGACAGGTGTAGCGAAGATATTACCGGTAAAATACCAGGCAATTGCGCCTCCCAGTAACGAAAGCCCGGCCATCACAAAAATTACCCGGTAGGAGGGATAGGATTTTCCGGCCTGTTCAACCAAGTCTTCGATTGTTTCGGTGCCGGGCAAAGATTGCAGGAAACGTTCGGGAGCCGATAATTCGCGTAAAAATTTTTGCCTGACTAGCGAATACTCCCCGCTGTTTCCAGTTTCGGTGATTTTACGAAGCCGCTGTTTAATTTTGCGGCTTTCGACTGATTTAGTACCAAAAGAAGGCACCAGAATAAGTTGAGATAGCAGAAAAACCGCCCCGGAAACCAGAATTAAAAAGGCAATGAGCGTGGATTGATCCATGGTGTTAATCCTTATAATGAGCTAGCTGTTTGGTCGATGTAAACGTCAAGACCAGTATAAATACCCCGTTGTTTCATACGTTCATGAAACCTTGGGACAATACCGGTTGAAATAAACCGGCCAATGATATTACCGTGTTCATCGATTCCCCTGCGTTCATATTTAAATATCTCTGACATCGTTATAATATCGCCCTCCATGCTGTTGATTTCACTGACGCTGACTACACGTCTTTTGCCGTCTTCCATTCTTTCCAGTTGCACAACGACGTTAATCGCTGAAGCAATTTGTGAGCGGATTGTTTTCAGAGGCAAATCATAGCCGGACATTGTGACCATATTTTCAACACGGGACAAGGCATCCCGCGGGGAATTGGCATGGATCGTCGTTAAAGAGCCATCGTGCCCGGTATTCATTGCCTGCAACATGTCGAAAGCCTCCTGCCCGCGAACCTCGCCGATAACGATACGGTCAGGTCGCATCCGCAAACTATTTTTGACCAGATCGCGTTGAGTGACCTCGCCTTTACCTTCAATGTTAGGCGGGCGGGTTTCAAGACGAACCAGATTATCCATTTTCAGTTGCAATTCGGCTGAGTCCTCTATCGTCACAATCCGTTCGTTTTTCGGAATGTTATTGGAAAAGGCGTTCAGCATCGTGGTTTTACCCGAACCAGTACCGCCGGAAATCAGGATATTCAGTCTGACTTTAACCATGTTGGCAAAAACATCGGCCATGGCCTGGCTTAAGGTGCCGATATTAACCATATCCTCCAATTGCATTTTATCCTGGGTAAACCGGCGTATCGATAATGAAGGTCCGTCTATAGCCAATGGCGGGATAATTGCATTTACGCGGGAACCGTCCTTTAACCGGGCGTCGACTAACGGAGAAGACTCATCAATCCTCCGGCCGACTTGCGTTACAATCCGGTCAATCACTTTTAATAAATGAGCATCATCCTTAAAGGTGATTGGAGTTTTTTCCAGCATACCAAAGCGTTCGATATAAACCGAGTTGTAACCATTCACCAGAATATCGGCGATAGTCGGTTCATAAAGCAAATGTTCCAGCGGACCAAGGCCAAGAATATCGTTAACGACTTCATTAACAATTAATTGCCGGGTTCTGGCGATAACCGGTATCGATTCTTCATCGATAATACGGCGGGCTATTTCACTGATTTGCTTTTTCGCATCTGAATCCGCCATTTTAACGATCAGGGACAAATCGAGAATTTCCATCAACTTACTATGGACCTTTTCCTTGTACTCCATATCCTTGGCCGTAAGGAGATCAAAGGTTAATGGCGGAATGGCGGGGCCGGAATGGACATTATCTATCGCTACTGGTGCATTCTTATTAAGCATCGGGTTACTATCCTTGTTGGAGTAGTTTTGAATACGATCTTTTAGACTCACAATAGTTCTCTTAATAATGATTGTTTAAAGAGTTCGAGTAAACGAGTTAAATACTGAGTGCTTACTCGCCGCAACGGTTTTGATTACCCAATTTTTTAATGATAGCCTGTTATAACCATAAAGTAATTTATATTAACAAGATTCCAAACTGTTATTCCGCTTTACGGCTTGTCTTGCAGTTATGGGATATCGCACGTTTTCTTAGCTTAATGGTAGTTCAAAAGCGTATTAACACAACCTTGTTTTTCGGTTGCTCAAGTCAAATCCTGATTAGCAAGAATTTTCAGCTATTAGCAGAAATCGTCATACCGGCATGGATTCGCTTCGCGCTCTAGCGGGTTACGCCTGGCTATCCTGCCTGTCGCCCTTCGGGTTAATGCAAATCTGTTCCAGACAGATTTGCACCTGAGCCGTAGACCGCGTAAGCGAATCCAGGCTACAGGGATGCAGGAAGTTGAGGCGCGCACGGCACGCCCTACGTGGGCAGGATTAAATAAATTCCGGTAGCAATTTCCGGCTATCCACTTGCCCTGCTGTTATGGAAGATCGCATGTTAGCTTAACCCTTTAAGCTACTCCTGAATTTGCCAATCTCAAGGTTTACATGGTAACCCGGAAAGGATTTGTTCTCTCGCATCTGTACCAGGAATAAGGGCATCGGCTGTAGGG
>JBAQEN010000368.1:0-8015 GCA_049286765.1 Methylococcaceae bacterium | reverse complement strand
AACCTGACGGCTACCGTAAAGCTGAAAAATAAAATCGTATTATAACTGCGCCTTGGTTGATATCTATTTTAGGCATGATTTGGGGTATGGCGCTACGCTTAAACACACTTTTGTATCTCCGCGCTAGCCCTGGCCGTAGGGTACGCTCGCCTTGTCTCAATCAATTACTTCCTGTTCTGGACTTTCAGCTTTGAACAGCTCGGAGATAAGCTCGATGTGAGCCGCCAATTGAGGTATCACAGGAATTTTCCAGGCTTTTCCTGCGATACGCGCTAGTAAATTATTCAACCAGAGCCGGTTCGATTGCGCTTGGTGTATGATAAATTCGTGGGATTCCCCATCGCTAACAATGGCAAAACCGTCTAGCCAGACTTCAATCGTTTCTGATTCACCGAGTAGTTGAATTTGAACGTATGCTTTTCGCGCGTCAATGTCAAAACTAAAATCCGTTAACTCTGCAATGCCCTTAAGTATTATATTTGCCACCCATATAATTAGCATATCGGGCGTCCATTTTATGGCCATTTTTATTATACTGGTTTTAAAACTCATTTTTAGCCTTTATTGGTTACGTGGTAAGGTCTCTAATCTTAATCGTGCTTTGGTCGTCAAGCACAAAACCGCAAAATGTTACCTGATTAGCAAGATACTTCAATCTATTCCCATAAATCGTCATACCGGAACGACGTTTTTTATAGCGTAGTGGCGTTGGCTGAAGATTCCTGCTAATCAGGAAATATTATCAGACTCCCCGGCTTGATTCTATTTTGTCAACAAATTTCGTCAGAGCGTTGGGAGGGAAGTCAGAAGGGATGTGCTGGGCCACAAAGCTCATCAGTCCAGCTGGTAGAGAAAAGCGTTGTAATGGCTATCAAACTAGCGCTACAATTCATAAGCATCACCTGTATCCCTGATTTTCCCATGAAGTTTCTTTCCCGATAAGAGAACAAACAATGCTGGCTACCAAACGGTACGAATACTTACCTATCGAGCAAATCGAATTCCACCATAATCTGACCAATCACCGGGATTTGGATCGGTCCAAGGTCGCTCACCTTGAGAAAGATATCGTCACCAACGGCTTGTTTGAGCCGCTGGTGGTGTGGGAACGCAACGGCAAGGAATACTATCTGGTGGGCGGATTCCATCGAATGGAGGCGATTCAGGGTATCCGCCGATCAAACCCCGGGTATTTCGACCGGGTCGACGTACGCATCGTTACCGGTGATCCTGACGAGATCAAGGCGCTCAATCTCAAATTGAATTCGGACCGCGTCGACACCCGGATAACGGATTATTTCCAGACCGTAATCTATCTCAACAATGCCAATTGGTCCAGGGACCGCATCGCCGAGTTTTTCGACAAAAGCATCAGCTGGATCGACGACATCATCCGCTACGCTCCGCTGACCACGGAATTGATGCGTGAAAAGATAGCGAGCGGTGAGCTTTCCTGGACTCGGGCGCGGGAAATACTTCAGAAGAGTTTAAAGGCGCCGGCCGGAAACGAAAAAGAGATTATCGAGAACGAACTGTCGCAGCCCGCGCGGCCAGTCGCGAAACCATTACCCTTACATACGACTATCAAACGCCTGTCGAACTCTTTGGGCTCAAACCCCAAACACACCTTCAAGGTTAGCACTCACGATCTTTACGCGCTACTCGTTACCTTACGGGGGAAAAATGTCGAACAGGAACATATCGACCGTGCACGCAAGGCATTCCCGGTATTGTGGGACGATAATTAGTCCGTCGGGTTAGGGTGCGCTGAGGCACAAAGCGCATCAATCGTGAATGATGTGCTTACCTTTGTTCAGCACATCGCACTGACCCCAGTTATTAAGGTGAAGTTTCACAGTAGGAATCGATCGATGTCGAGGGCTCCGTGAAACACGCCTAAAATATCGATTCTTTCTCGACTTTTTATCAAATACGCGATTCGATGATGGTCGTACAGCAAAATGCGAATATCGCCGTCGGGTTCATTGCGATACATATATCCGATCTCCGGGAAATCTCGTAAAAGCTGAGTTTTTGCATAAATTCCGGAAACAACATTGGCTACCGCGGCTGGGTTGTCTTGCGCGATATAGTCGTAAATATCCCGCAGCCGCCATCGCTCGGCTTCCGCAGTCCAGCCTTGTAGGACGGGCACGCTTTCTTATGCCCGACATTCCCAAGCAGTAATGTCGGGCAACAATAAAGCTGTTGCCCGACCAAAAGGCTGACCCCAGTTATTCCGACCCCCTGTTTACTGCAGGCCGTAACGAGCGAGTCCCATTGACAGAGGAGTTAGGTTTCTTAACTGCCGAGCTGCTCAGCGATTTTATACAGGCCTAACCGCTGCAAGAGTTTCACGTGAGAGTGCTTGGCCAACAAGTTGAGTGAGTTGAACCATTCGCGGGTGTAGCGCATGTCGAAGCGCGCTTGTACAGATTTGAGCTGATTTTCGATGTCGATGGCAAATGCGGCAGCAGCGGTACCACCTTGGGTCTTAGCAATCTTCTTCTTCTCGCGTTCGGCTGCTTCGGCACCTAGCGCTTGTGTACCATACATGCACGTAGGGCAAAGAAAGAGGATAACTCCATCTCCCTCTTCTGATCCGCGATCACCAAGGTGCTTCCAGCGAAAGATCACTGCCTGTTCGTAACTATAGGTCGCGTAGATCTGCTCGACCACTCGGTTGTTGCAATGCGAACAGTCGAGAGTGGCGCCGAAGCCAAGGAATGCACGTTGCCCTGTACCCCAATAGTACATGATTCACCCTAAGTATTGCTGAACAGATTCTACCGGAACCTCTTGGACGTACGGGCAGATTGGGCAGTGATAGACGGCTTTACGCCAGTTCCAGCCAAACAGAAAGCGCTCACCATCCCATGCCAAGCGGAACTCGCCAGTGTTGTTGCAGCGAGGACAAGTGGTATTGATTGTCGGTGCCCCTTCTACAAAGTTCCACCGAAAGGAGCGGTTGTAGCGCATTTCGAAATTGCTCCCAGGGTAGTTGATAGGGATTAAGAAAACCTAATAGTAATTATTCAGTTTCTGAATATTTTCCATGCTTTATGCCCTTATTACAACAAATTTTTGATGTTATTAATGATGTGAAAATTCGTAGGCTGGGTTTCCACTGTTGCTCTAACCCAGCCTGACGAAAACCCGATTTAAGTTTACTCTGACCCCAGTTATTATAAAATCGCAGGAACTTTTATTTTTGAAAATAATTGTAAGTTTTCTTCTGCTAAAACGACTACTTAAAAATATGTTGCCGGATTAAGTTTGCTGGATATGTCGGCGCACCCTGGATTTTGCTCCGTTTTATAATTTGATTATTATGAGATGAAATGACCATTTCAATTTAAAATACAACGGAAGGTCAGTATGGTTCAGTTTTTTGGTATCTTTGTGCTCTGATCCATTATTTATTTTAAAGTGGAGAAACTCTTAATGCACATATCCGGTAAATTATTAATTTTCTATTTTTTAATGTTTTTAAGTGTTTTTGGCCGTGCTGAAACCGCGGGTGAAAAAATTATGATTGGTTCTTTTTCATCAGGATCACTTGATCAATGGGAATCCAAGGAATTTAAAGGACAAACAAGATATCGGTTAGTCGATCTTGCAGACGTCAGGGTATTAAAAGCGGAAAGTGCTGACAACGCTTCAGGGCTTATTAAAGTTCAGCGCATTGATTTGCAGAAGACACCGTTTTTGAACTGGCGCTGGCGCATCGAAAACCGGCTAGGCAACCTCAAAGAACAGGCCAAATCAGGTGATGATTATGCGGCAAGGGTTTATGTCGTAATCAGCGGCGGTTTGGCTTTTTGGCGCACCAAGGCTATCAATTATGTCTGGGCAAGCACCTCGCCCAAAGATAAAATCTGGCCAAATGCGTTTGCAGGGAACCATGCGATGATGATTGCACTCAGATCATCAAGTGATCAAACCGGCGCCTGGTATACGGAAAAACGTAATATTCTTGCCGATCTTAAACAACAGTTTGGTGAGGATATCGTTTATATAGATGCCGTTGCCCTGATGACCGATACTGATAATGCCCATGGCAAAGTAACAGCTTATTACGGCGATATTTACTTCAGCAAAAACTAATTACCATGCACGGAACATTAAACTACCTGGAACAGACCGATTTTCCGGCCATCAACAGAAATGCCCTGGAAATACTTCAAGTCAATCTGGGCTATATATGCAACCTGAGTTGTACTCATTGTCATGTAAACGCGGGACCGAAGCGTACTGAATCAATGGATAAGGCGACCGTGGATTTGGTTCTGGACTTTATCAAAAGAGAAAGCATACATACGCTGGACTTGACTGGCGGCGCGCCGGAGATGAATCCCTATTTTACATACCTGGTCATGCGTGTGAGGGAAATGGATGTTACCGTTATTGACCGTTGCAATCTGGTTATTCTGGAAGAAGTGGGTTATGAAGAGATGGCTGGATTTCTTGCCGACAATAAGGTCGTGATTACCGCTTCGTTGCCTTGTTACCTGGAAGATAATGTCGATAAACAGCGTGGTAAAGGGACTTTTAATGCCAGCTTATCAGCGCTAAAAAAACTAAACAAATTAGGTTATGGGCAAGCGGACAGTCAACTTGAGCTTAATCTGGTTTTTAATCCACAGGGTGCTTATTTACCGCCGGAACAAAAGGCATTGGAAAAAGCCTATAAGGAACACCTGCAAGCACACTATGGCATCGTGTTTAACAAACTATTTGCCTTGACCAACCTTCCTGTTCATCGTTTTGGCAGTATGCTGATCAGTAAAGGTTTGTTTAATGACTATATGCAGTTATTAAAAGGCAATTTCCGGCAGGAAAATCTACCCGGTGTCATGTGTCGCAATACCTTGAGCGTGGACTGGCAGGGTTTTGTTTATGACTGTGATTTTAACCAGATGCTACAACTGCCCTTGGGCGCAAATCCGTCAGGTAAAACGCATTTAAGCGAGTTAAGCAGCACCTCATTAAATGCTTCAGCTATTAATGTACGCCAGCATTGTTATGGTTGCACGGCGGGGCAGGGCAGTAGTTGCGGCGGAGCATTGGATTGAACATACCAACATAACTGGACAGACTATTGTCCACATAATAATAACTATTCAGAAGGAATCAACATGATGATAGAAACAGGTGTCCTGGAACGCTATTCAGCCGGTGCAGAATCAATACAGTCCGATTTATGCTGTCCTGTCGATTATGACGGTGAATTACTGGCAATCCTGCCACAGGAAATTATCGACAAGGATTATGGTTGCGGCGATCCGTCACGCTATGTCAAAAAAGGTGATGTGGTCCTGGATTTAGGTTCCGGTTCCGGCAAGATTTGCTACATGGCTGCGCAATTGGTGGGTGATAAAGGCAAGGTTATTGGTGTCGATATGAACGATGACATGCTGGCGCTGTCTCGAAAATATCAAGCTGAAATGGCGGAAAAACTGGGATCAAACCGGGTTGAGTTTGTAAAAGGCCAAATTCAGGATTTGGCGCTGGATTTGGCAGCAATGAATAAACACTTGGCGCAAAACCCTGTACACAATGCAGAAGATATTATTGCCTTGCGCGCCTGGCAGGAAAAACAACGCATGGAATCGCCATTAATCGCAGACAACTCGGTAGATTTGGTAGTTTCCAATTGTGTGCTCAATCTGGTTCATGACAGCGATAAGGAACAGCTGATCCGGGAAATCTTTCGCGTCGTTAAACCGGGCGGGCGCGTGGCCATTTCCGATATAGTCAGCGATGAATGCGTACCCGGACATTTAAAGCAGGATCAACATCTGTGGAGCGGTTGCATTTCCGGCGCCCTCCAGGAATATGAATTTCTAGAAGTTTTTGTCAAAGCCGGTTTTATTGCTGTCAGTTACGATAAATGGGAAAACCAGCCCTGGCGAGTCGTTGAAGGGCTGGAATTTCGTTCAGTTACCATTACTGCGGTAAAGCCTCAGGCTGAACCCTGTATAGACAAAGGCCATGCCGTTATCTATCGTGGTCCCTATTCAGAAGTGTATGACGATGAGGGTCATGTTTACCTGAGAGGCCAGCGCATGGCCGTTTGTGAACGTAATTATAAACTGCTCACCAGTGATGCCTATAACAATGACTTTATCGGTATAGCGCCTGTTGAAGAAAAACCGGGTAAGCCGTGGTGCTGTGATACAGGTACAATTCGTGCTGTTGCCGAAACCAAAGGTGCTCAGCATCAGGATAAGTCTAATACCGGGGGCGGTTGCTGTTAATGACTTCGGGGTAGATAGGAAATGAAAACTCCGTTAATTTCCTGGAAAAGCAGTTACGCATTATCCTGCTTTTAAGCTGGAAACCAATAGCGAAAAAAGTGAACCGGATTAATTGGTTTTCATCAAGCCATCAAGGGTTAATGCGCAACTGGGTACAAATGCGTTCATAAAAAAAATGACTTCCGGTTGCTGATATTCAGCAATAGTTTGTGCTAATTGTTCGGCGGCGATTTCAAATTCAGTATTGCCTGCCTTTAATTCTGCCTGACATTTAAGGTAAGCTGAAATCTTATCTGCCGCCTTGATGATTTGCACATGCTCCTCCGGCATCTTGTCATGATGAATAAGCGCCTGAAAATCCGCGCGTAACTCATCAGGTAAAAGCGCCAGCAATTCTTTTTCTGCACGTTTTTCGATTTTCTTATAGGCGGTATTGATTTCCTTGGAGTGATACTTGATCGGCGTTGGCAAATCGCCGGTAATGACTTCGGTTATATCGTGATACAACGCTGCTGTAGCGATTGCGTTGGCGTCGACATTGCCGCCATGATAACGGTTTTTTATCAGGGCAAGGGTGTGAGCTATAACGGCCACTTCCCAGCTATGCTCCATAACATTTTCTACATGGGCGTTGCGTTTGAGTCCCCAGCGCTTGATCCATCTTAGCCTTGATAAATAGGCGTAAAAACTGCTTGTTACTGTTAGCTCTTTCATACTTGTCGATTTTCCTGCTTATTAAAGCTGCAATCTGGTATCTTGTATTTTAGTCAAGTGATTCCTGGCGATAAACGCAACTAAAATTTAATAGAGTTGCATTATAGTAATCAACTGTGGCGTATGGTCTATATTACGCGCTACAACCAATCTTATCTTAATCCAATACGAAATTATGCTTATTCAGTGGTACCCCGGTCACATGCACAAGGCCAGCAAAGAGATCAAAGAAATCCTGCCTCAGGTTGATTTGATTATTGAAATTCTGGATGCGCGTATTCCGTTCAGTAGTCAAAACCCGATGCTTGCAGATCTGCGCGGCGACAAACCCTGCATCAAAATACTCAGCAAAAGCGATCTTGCCGACCCTGAGATCACCCGCCAGTGGCAAACTTATTTAGAGCAGGAGCAAGGCGTAAAAACACTGGCTGTCACTATCGAGCAACCGGAGAAAATACGGCAATTACCGGATTTGTGCCATAAAATGCTGCCCGCCAAGGAACCCGGCGGCAAGCTCATAAACACGTTGATTATGGGTATACCCAATGTCGGGAAATCAACGCTGATCAATATTTTAGCTGGAAGAATGATCGCCAAGACCGGCAATGAACCGGCCATCACTAAAACGCAACAGCGCATTAATATAGGCAATAGCATTATATTATTGGATACTCCGGGCTTGCTATGGCCTAACGTCGAAAATAAAAACAGTGGTTACCGGTTGGCCACCACAGGGGCTATTAAAGATACCGCGATAAACCATGATCATATTGCCTTTTTTGCTGCCGAATACTTGTTGCAGCATTATCCCGATTATTTGCAAGCCCGTTTTCAGCTGGAACCATTGCCGGAAAGCGAACAGGCGCTTATGGAGGCCATCGGCAAAAATCGCGGCTGCCTGAAAGCAGGCGGCTGTATTGATATGGACAAAGTCGCTAAAATTCTGCTGGCTGAATTACGCGCCGGAACGATTGGCAGAATCAGCCTTGAAACGCCTGCCATGATGGAGCAGGAACTGACTGAATTGGATATTATCCGTGA
>JBAQEN010000367.1:0-1664 GCA_049286765.1 Methylococcaceae bacterium | reverse complement strand
TACCATAGGACTGGGCCAAAGCCGCGTTGCCTAAAAGGAATCGCCCCTCCCGGTCTTTGACAAAAATCACACTGGGCACCGCATCGATGACTTGCCTGAGGAAACGCCGCTCGTATTGCAATGCATCCTGGCTACTCTTGATATCGGTAATATCTTCAGTCGTTCCGAAAGCGCCGAGCAGCGTTCCATGCTCGTCAAATTCGAGCTCAGCCAGTTCACGCACCCATTTGAGCTTCTGGTCTGCTATAATCCGATGTTCAATATCATAGGATTTGCCGGTAAGAGCGTCTTGCCAAGCAATATCGACAAAACGGCGGTCTGCCGGATGGACAATATCAAGAAATGATTGATAGGTTAAAGGCGTGCCATTAGGTATACCAAAAATTCGAAAATTTTCATCAGACCATTCCAGTCTATTATTGCAGACATCCATACGCCAGCTGCCAATATGAGCGACAGCCTGAGCACGGTTCAGATCCCTCTGGCTCTCACGCAAAGCTTCCTCGGCTTGCTTGCGCGCGGTGATATTCGTGCTCACTGTGCCCAATCCGACTATTTTGTCGTTTAAGTCCTTCAACGCGAAGACGTTATAGATCATCCACAGCGCTTCCCCGGTTTTGAAATGCCGGAAACGGATTTCGATCTCGCCACGCCCATTTTGAAATACCGCTGGCAAGAACTCATCCCTAATAAATGCCTGATCCTCTGGAAAAAAGAATTTCTTGACTGGCGTTTTAAGTCCCTGTTCGAGACTATCCAGACCTACGAGACGAAGACCGGCATCATTGATAAAAAAAGGCACGCCTTCTGTATCACACATGCCAATAAACTCGGTGCTGCTTTTAGCGAGCAAGATATATAAATTCCGTTCAGCTATTGTCCGATTGCGTTCGGCAATTTCCTGCTTAAGTTGTCCCTCTCGTACCATAACTGTATATAACGCCCGTTTTTCCTGATTGTATAAGCGTGCAATGATCAAGCTGCATATTGAGCCAACACTAACCAGAAGCACAATGCGCAGTATTTCGCTGGAATTGGCGATATAAAACGAACCATAAGGCTCAACTAAAAAATAAACGCTTGCTGCCGCACTCAACACCGTAGTCAAGAGCCCTGCTCTTAATCCCCCACGCCAGGCGGCGAAAGCGATCACAACCAAAAAGAGCAGTACTGGTGGCGAATTCCCAAAAACAAATTGGAGATCCTTTAAAATAAACAAGGTAGCAGCAATCCCCAGCACTGCTGCCGTATAAACGTTGCCGAAAAAATATTTAATCTGAATCATTTATATCTGTAACAATCTTTTTTGGTATTCATGGATTTAATCCTAAGCAAGGGAGATAAAAAGTAAACAAAGCTTCTATTAAAGTTGCCGTCAATAATCTGTTACTGATCATGATAAAAAAACTTACAAACTAATAATATAGCGACACTGAGGCCTTCTGCATTCAGGGAGTTTGCTCATCTACCTTATTTGCCAAGGCCTGAAGTTCAGAAGAAATAACTACCGGATAATCCGGCGTATCGCTCAATTTCCGCAAGGGCGCAGGTAATCGTTGCAATTGATCATGCGTATATTCCCTGATTCCGATCAGCCCAGGACCCGGTACTGTTAATTTGCCATTCTTCATGACTGATTGCAGTAGCGGCTGGCCAGAGCAAGG
>JBAQEN010000366.1:0-2059 GCA_049286765.1 Methylococcaceae bacterium | reverse complement strand
GACTGCTTACTGGAAGCAGCATGACAATAAGACTCCTCAACCTAGTTTTAGGAGTTTGTCATGAATCAAGATACCCAAGATACCAATGGCCAAAACAGCCATCAAGTCCCATGGAACAAAGGCAAATTAATTGGTCAGAAATCACCTCTTAAATTGAAAGAGATTTGGGAAATTCGCATTCGTTTGCAGATGGGTAAGAACACTCGTGAGTTGGCATTGTTCAACTTAGCCATTGATAGCAAGTTGCGTGGCTGCGATCTGGTCACACTTCGAATATGCGACGTAGCCCAAAGTAACCGAGTGTCATCGCGGGCCATTATCATGCAACAGAAAACACATCGCCCTGTTCAGTTCGAGATAACAGAACAAACCAGAGATTCGCTTGAAGCATGGATTAACCAAGCCAAGCTCAAATCTGATCAATATCTTTTCCCAAGTCGGATTCATAGTTCGCCTCATCTATCAACTAGGCAATATGCTCGTATTGTCGAACATTGGGTAAAATCTATTGGCCTCGATCCAGCGGCTTATGGAACACATACTATGCGACGAACAAAAGCCACACTTATCTACCGGAGAACGAAAAATTTGCGAGCTGTTCAACTTTTACTTGGACATACCAAACTTGAAAGCACTGTCAGATACCTCGGTATCGAGGTCGACGACGCACTTGAAATATCGGAACAAACCGAGATCTAGCAATAACTCAAACTGAATATGCGACCGTTATTAAACGGTCGCATCTCTAGAGCGGACAGTTACTTCTAGAAAATCGGCTGAAGATTAAAGGCTCACTATCGACTCAAACCGGACATATAAGTCTTAGCAACAAATCAGCATGTAGCCTACTGCCACATATCTATGTATGTTGAATGTGGAGAAAATTCAACGTCTTTTAACACCATTCGGCATTTTGCATAACTCCATAAGCTTGGCTTGTTGAGTCTAAATACACTTACTGCGGCGGCTGCAGGATCCTTGAAAATCCAGTAGTGAAACGCCGAGATACCGGGCCATGCCTTTTCCGCCTTCCTGCATGACTTGATCGTGGTTCCAAGTAAAAACGGGTGCTAAAATTGGCGCTAGGAGATTCATCCAGGCTTTTTCCGTAGACACAAGCCAAACATAAGTCACCCGAGTTGAATCCCCAAAATCATCCAGCTTCCAACTTCCAGTACCGTTTAAATCGCCTGACGCAATGCCTTCGATCCAATGGGGCTTTTCCAACACCTTAACTCGGACTTCAAAACATAGCCGATAGGGAAGTCTGCTCGTCCAGGTAAACCGTCGAACCGAACCCAGACCTTGTGCGTCACCTTTTTTGATTTCAACGACTTCTGTAACGAAGTGCCACCACTTCGGCCATTCTTCAGATGCGACGAGGGCATCCCAGACTCGTTCTATGGGAGCATTTAGGTGCCACCGAGTCACTAACGAATATTGCATGGTAGTCCGTTATTCCGTTGGAATGTTTATGGAGAGATGAAAAATAGACAATATTTTTATCGCTATAAATACGTTAGGTACGCATTATGCCAAGTTGATTTAACTTATGCCCTTCCGATTTTTCCATACCAGAAATTCGGCAATAGGGAACTTACTCTTTTTGGAAGTGGCAATTTCGACCCGTAGCAGACACTCGGCTTTAGTTTTTCGCTACCCTAAACCTGCCATTCGCGAAATTCAGTAAACGACCTAGGCTATGCTTCGTAGATGGTTTCCAGTCGTCCATTAACGATTCGATAGCCAATATTATTGGGTGCTGACTTTCCAAAATTTTCCTTAATGAACTTAGAAGGAGGTGTTTGCCTAGAAAAGACGAATTGCTTGGCACCGCCAAGAATGATCCGATTCTGGCGAGCGATGCCTTGGTTGGCTGATTCCTGATCGACGCCTTCGTCAGATCAGCGGCAAAGGGAACGGGAAGCACTTGAACGGCAATATCCGACGTGAGCGGTGCACGCATATCAAATGGAATCCCGTATTCTCGTCGCCAGGGCTCATCAACATAGGCTATTGCTTCAGCTTACTTTTTCTTTTCTCTTAGAGGATTTCCTAA
>JBAQEN010000365.1:0-7932 GCA_049286765.1 Methylococcaceae bacterium | reverse complement strand
AGTCCCTGGCTGTGCCGAAATTGAAGTAAACGCCGGCGATAGTGTTCAGATTGAAACGCCGGGCGGAGGTGGGTTTGGATGGATTGAAGAATAACTGTTCGGGGTGGCGAAGGCTGGGGTCTTCTTTTGGCAATTTAACACACCAATCAGCAACGTAGTGCATTAATCCCGCAGTATATGTTACCAGTTGTCCCTTTATTGACGCATTAGAGTAGCTATTATCCGAAGCGGTGCGCCGCTGCCTTTAGCTATTTTCATCGGCAAGGCCACAATATAAATCCCCTTTGATGGCAATTGATCTAAATTGGCAAGGTTTTCAAAACCAGGTTTATTGCTGCCCAGTAAAATCTGATGGGTTTTAAATTCTTTCGATTGACCGTAATCCAAACTGGGTGTGTCCAGTCCCAATGCCTTGATATTTCTTTTTTCCGCCAGCCATTGAGTCGTTGCCGGGGCAATGCCGGGAAAATGCAATTCGGGTATGGCTTTGAGGCCCGTTTTGGGGGTGCCAAAATATTTTTCCCGGTCAGGGTAGAACTGTCCATAGCCTGTTCTGAAAAGTATGATCGTATTGCCGGGGATTCTGTCATTTTCTTTTTCCCAGTCTTCGATATCCTCAATACCAACCTGATAATCACGATTAGCCAGGGCTTTTTGTGAAATATCTATAACAACGGCATTGCCTGTTAAACTGCTCAGCGGTAACTGGTCTACCGTTAATTTATTTTCTGCAAAGTGGATTGGCGCATCCAGATGAGTACCGCCATGTTCAGGTGTACAGATGCTATAGGACGAATAATAGTAACCTGATGATGTTTTTCCTTCTGCTTCTGTAATATGTTCAAATCCTTTAACGTTATTGGGCCAATATAAGGTAGCGCTGTCATAACTATGACTCAAATCAATCCATTGCAGATTGTTAAATGGAACAACAGGATGTTTATGTTGAGAGCATGCTGCAAGTCCAACTACGAATAATAAAAGTAATCTGATCATGGTAGGTTTTTTATAATAGAAGCTGTATCTGCGATATTTTCTGAAAAAAATGAGCTATTCCTGGTTAAGTTCCAGGTATAGACAAGGTGAACTGATGAGTCAACCTTTTTCCGGACACAAAGTTAAGGGAACCTCTATTAATTGAGGTTCCCAATAGGTGATCATATCACCCGTATGTATAACAAAAAAAGGAGATTTTGGGCAAAATAGCTGAGCTATGAAAGCAAAATTATTTGATTAAGTCTGCATTGTGGCAGAAATTAGTGGATGCTTTATAAAGCAATTATGTGCATTTTGTTTGATAATTATGCTGAGAAGTGGAATTAAGTTGCCTCCCTCAACATAGTTGATCTTGAGCTAGACTAAACAATTATTATGCTCGCTCTTTGAGCGTAGTTGAACGGGTTATGCCAGAGGCTAAATAGCAATGCACTTAAAGCTGAGCCATGACGGGCAATATGCACAGAAGTTGATAAATAACGCCTGCGGCTTCATGCAGCGAAGCGTTTTTTGGGTGCATTCATTCGTAATCGTATTAACTGTTGCAAGTTTAAGTTATAGTCGTATTGGCTATTCTGCTAATAGTCAACATAAGATGAAAGAGAAAGCAAAAACACATCGTCAACAAAAACGATTAAAAATTAACCCAGTCACAGATAACGAAACTGCATGGACAGCTACCGCTGAAACAAATGTGTATCGGGCAGGTACATTCGAAAATCTGGCCATTGGCTATTCCGCTCGTCATGGATGGGATTTCAGCGTTACGCTGTTAAACACCCAGATATCCGGTAGCAATAATCGTTTTATAGCGGATACCTTTTTTAATTTAGCTAAAGAGTTTGATATTAATGAAGATTTTGCAATCTTCGTTGGTTCACAGAATGGTTTGGCTTTTGTAAATACCCAACCGCAATTATGGAATAATTTTACTTTTATGGATAACCGATATGACGTAATGCCTTCGCTGTTGGTGCATGGAGGACCCTATCTGGCTAATGCGGCGATAACAGGTACATCACGGCAAGTGGGTTTTATAGCAGGTACCGAAATTACATTTATTGAAAATAAGTTATCGTTACAGATGGATTACCTAAGCGGGCATCATGCATTATCAGGCGCCACGGTTAATATGTTATTGAATATCACTGCTCAGGTACAAGTCTATCTGGGGGTATCTGTTCCTGAGCAGAATAGCGGTAATGAATTTGCGGGGATTATAGGATTTAATTTTTCAACCAAGAGTTTGTAACGCATAACGTGTAAAAGTTCAGACCTCACCGGACAGTTGCCGGTTTTTAGATGAAAATGGTTTTGTTTTGGAAAATCAGGCTCACCATTCAACCCTGCACAGTATCCTCAATCAATTTCGCCAAGTCCGTTTGCCAGGTGTTTTCAAAGATCAGTGAGCAACTTACCTTAATCCCGTCGTCATCCAATAATCCCCATTCTCCAGTAGATTTTATTGTTTCCAGACGGAATGACTCGCTACAGATGTCAAATAGTTTTTTCTTATAAGCGGTATCGGAATTATCCAGATGATCACCTTTAGTTTCCAAAACCATTAAGCGCTCATGACCGTCCTGATGTGACAAGGCAAAAATAAAATCAGGATAAACCTTGTGCTTGCACCAGCCCTGTAATGCGTAACCGGATTGCGCTTTAGCGACATTGCGATGCCACCAGCGCAAGGCTTTTTCGCCATCCAGATAACAGGCTGCTTTTTGCTCGTAGCCGTCTAAATCGTCCTTGTAAATTGGCTCGAACAGACTGTGCTCGACAATTTTCCCGTCGTCTCGTTGTAATAAAGCGCTGTTGGCTGGTCTTTGAGTGCTGAGCTCACGCGGCATACGCCAATTATGCCGGTCAGTGCGCAACCGGAATTGAATCCGGCCTGCCGTGACGTCTTGTAAAAATAATGCTTCGGCCCAGCCGGTCCCGTTCTTTGACTAAATGGGAACGTAGCGTTTCAAGAAATAAACTGCTGATACCCGCCACATCGTCGAGGCTTAAGCCGTTGTTTTGCAAGTCCGCTAATAGTTTGCCGACAAAATCCCGCGCAATCCAGGGATTAGGCACAATATCGACAACCGTGCGGGTAGCATAGGCCGGATCAAACGGATTTTCGACGGCAACATAGCCTAATGCCTCCGATCTAACAAAATCTCTGGCGTTACGGTCTTCTGTCAAGCCTACGCGAAAAAGCTGGGTATTGACGACTTGTGCGGCTTTAGGGATTTTTTCCGCTGCCCCGTCTAAACTGACCTGCTGCCAGTCGATGCGATACAAAATATCGGCTTCATAATTCAATGGCCGGACGTTATCTGACTCCGCCCACAAAACTAAAGGCAAATATATTTTGGTATCGTGAAAATCTTCGCGGCGCGGAATTTTTCGAGGCAAATTGGATGATCCTTTATCACCGCCATCTGTTTCACGGATTTTCTCCACCAAATCCGCCATACCGTCATGTTCAAGACCGTTTTTAATCGCTGCGACAACATCGCTGGTAGATGAGTGGAAGCAATACACATAACATTCATCCAATGCCTGAACTTTAGTTTTGGTGGTATCGGGTTGACGTAAAATTCTGCCGACCAACTGCGTCATCGCGCCCCGGCTGCTGACCGGCGCTAATGAACACAGCACATACGCAAAAGAACAATCCCAGCCTTCCTGTAAGGCCTGCTTGGTAATAATGAACCGTACCTGATTAGTGGGACTGAACAAATCAAGATTTTCCGGCTGATTCAATTCATTTTTCTCGGAAGTTTTAATTGCGATTTGTTCTTGCGTCAGGCCTAAAGACAGCAAATATTCCTTGGCGTCTTCGGCATGAATAAACTGGCCGTCGCGCTGATCCTTACCGGTGCGTTCCACTTGCACCAGACAGATAGGACGTATGTAGCGCGCCGATTCCGCCCGCAACCGGTCCGCTTCCAGTTGCAGCGTGTTTAACCGCTCAAAGCTTTCGCGCAAACAGACGCGCCAGTCGTCGCCGCCGCGCACGGTCACGTTTATCGGCAATTTAACCATTTCTTCCCGGTCTAAATCGGTGCCGCGCACATCCACCAGCCAATTGCTGTACATTGGCGAATCGGGGTCCGGACGGTCCACCGGTGTAGCCGTCAATTCCAGTACAAACGCCGGATTAAAATCGTACAGCGTTTGCATCGCCAGCCGCGAATAACCTTTGTGTCCTTCATCCAGCACCACAACCGGACGGACTTTACGTAAGGCATTGGCCAACGAATCCTTGACGATTGAGCCAATCATTTCACTCTGGCCGTACACATCCAGATTAGGAATGCGGCCTAACACCCCGGCATGTTCTAACACATCATCGGCGGATGGAAAAAAACCGTGCACATTGCCGCGATCCCGAAACAGTTTTAACGATTCTTTCGTTTCCCGGTTAGCCGATTGCAGCATCAACAGCATGACGCATAAATGATGATCCACATCGCGTTGATCCAGTCTATCAAGCTTTTCGATAATTTTGGTGCGCCCGGCGCTGGCGCGGTCAAGAATTTGCCGGTAAGGATGTTCGCGGTTGCGCAGCGCTTTTATTGTTTGCGTGTAAATTGATTCATTGGGCACAATCCACAACACAAAACCAGTGTTGCGCTGCAACCATTTGCTTTGAATTCTGGAGACGGCGGATGCGGCCAACACCGTTTTGCCGCCGCCGGTCGGAATTTTAAAACATACCGACGGCACCGTTGCGCCGGCGCCATCAATTCTGGGGCTGAACGGAATGGCTTGGCGAGCCTTGGGCAACCGTCCGGCTTCAAGCAGGACTTGCCAGGCGGAGGCAGCAAAATCGGGCACCGGGCGCATTAATTCCGGATCAGTTTCCAGTGCGTTCGCCTGTTGGATTTTATCGGCGAGCGCTTGCTTTAGTTTCAGGGCATCGAGATACTGCATTAGCGTATCCAATACCGTTTGCTGATAGTCCTTTAATTCCATGTCGTCACGCCGGATAGAGTTTTAATGCAGGAACAACTTGCGCAATGCGCAGAAAATCCTTGTCGCTATGTAATAAAATCAAATTGTGCTCGATAGCGGTTTGCGCTATTAAACAGTCTATTGTGCTGCGGATGGTGATGCCTTGGCGTCGGCAGGAAAAGTACAGATACGCGGCTTGGGCGTAACTGTCCGTCAGATCTTTGGGATGATAAAAGCTTAGCTCCTTAAAATAATCACGGAACTGATTAAAACGCTGTTCGGATTCAGAACCTTGCAAAATTTCCTGATAAATAACCGGACTAATCCCAGCGGCCTGTTCCGTTGTTAAAATTGCGCGAAGCCGTTCCACAGCCGTACCGGGTTTACCACGGATAAAATCAATCCAAACAGAGGTATCGACTAAATACATTATTTACCATCCTCATTACGCAACGCCTTGTAATCGTAATCCTCACAAATGCCGCCAGCCCCATACAGCTCCAATAGTTTGGATTTTTGAGGGCTTGGCTGGTGATGTTTAATAAATTCACTCAAAGCCAGTTCGATCAACTGGCTTTGGCTTTGGGTGTTGGCCAATTTAGCCGCTTCCTCAATTAATTTGTCATCAATAGTGATAGTGGTTTGCATGGCGGGAGTCCTCCAATATTAGTAAGGTTGAATGTGCAGGCATAGATTAGTCTTTTTCCATACGATATAGAGCAAACGGCAACGGCGCGTGTTCCACGCCCAGCGGCAACAGCATTTTATTGGGCACATACTTGGCTGGGGCGAACACCAAATGCGGCTTGTCTTTGTAAGCATTACCGATCTGTTCGGCCAGGCTCAAGGTCAATACAGCTTCACGGGATTTGAGAAAATCCAGCTCGGGCCGGTAAATCAGCCAGACGTGATAACTATCGCTAGAGCCTAAATACCAGCGGCCGGCATCGGTTTGTTCGACTTTCAATGGCTGGCCGGTGGCGGTATGAAACAGCCATGCGCCCAGAGTTTGATAATCCGGCAGGGTTTCGCCGGTCAGGATTTTATCAATCTCAAGCGGCTCACCGAGCGTGTAAAAGGTAAAGCCGCCGCCCAGTCCAGCCACCCGTTCGGTGATTTTATTCTCGCCAGTGACGATCAGTTCGCCGTCCTTGATTTCTTTTTTGATGGCGTCGAAGCGCAAGCCGTCAAGATTTTCGATGCTTTGCACATGCTGGAGCAGCTTGTGATGCGGCCCTTCCTTGCTAAAATTGGTCCAGGTGATTTTTTCCCGGTACAGTTCTTCCTTTTGAGTGCCTTGAAATTCATAGCCGTTAATCACGCGGCGCACGCGTTCGGCGGTCAGTGTGTCGGCATAATCCTCGCATTCGACCAGGATGAACTTGCGGTTGCCACCGTCCTTGGCGTTTTGGGCTAGTACGGCATGGGCGGTAGTAGCTGAACCGGCGAAGGAATCGAGGATTAAAGAATCTGAAGTAGTTGCAAGTTCTAGAATTCGTGAAATCAGTCTTATGGGTTTTGGGTAATCAAATCCACTTTCCGCGTCTAAAATTTTATTAACTTCTTTTTTTGACTCTTGGTTATCTCCAGCTTCAACATTCGTCCACCATGTCCATGCGCTAACTCCCCCAGATTCGTTCAAATAAGTTTTTACTCGTGGACGGGCATCACCAGTGGCACCCCACCATATTCGCCTTTCGTCTTTCAATCGCATAAATTCAGATTCGATAACAGACCAGCAACGCCCCTGCGGTGGTCGATGCATTACACCGGATGATGAAGTAATCGTGTACATTTGATTAGGGCGATAGCCCTGTGCATTGAGATCTGTAGAGACCCAGGCACCTCTTGGATCGTTATCAGGATTACTGAATCCAGCAATCTGCTCTTCCGTAAGAATGAACCTATTGAGTTTCGTACTGTTAGGATATTTACTATAAACCAAAATATAGTCATGCGCCGCGCCTAACCGTAATCGAGACTCAGGAGAAGTTCTCTTCTGCCAAACGACTGATGCAACAAAACAATCCTCCCCAAAAATCTCATCTAGCATCATCCTGGCCCGATGTACCTCGTTATCGTCCAGCGTCATCCAGAAACTGCCGGTTTCCGCCAGCAACTCATGCAGCAGCTTCAAGCGCGGCCACATCATTGCCAGCCATTTGTCGTGGCGGAGCATGTCTTCCTTGTTGACAGGATTGCTGTTCAGCCATTCGCGCATGATCGGACTGTTGACGTTGTCGTTATAGCACCAGTTTTCATTGCCGGTGTTGTACGGCGGATCGATAAAAATACAGTCCACCATACCCGCATAACGCGGTAGCAGCGCTTTCAGCGCATGCAGGTTGTCGCCGTGGATGATCAGATTGCCGGAATCCTCGCCGATGGATTTATCCGCCTGCGCCAGCAACGGCCGGAACGGCACGTTGAGATGGTGGTTATAAACGTATTCCTTGCCCTTAAAGTGCAGTTCCGGCATTACTTAAATCCTGTTGGTCTGATTATCACTGTCGACGACTAGCGAGAGTTGTTCAGGGATAACGACATTATGTAACTTGCAATAATCGCGAATCATCACTTCCACCCTGTTGGTTAGGCTGTGGTGCTCGTTTGCCGCCAGTAAATGTAAACTTTTCGATCATCGGGCCGAGGCGCGAGGTTGAGCTGGTGGATTTTATAGTTGCCATGGGCTAACACCTCAAGCTAGATTTATAGTTGGGTTTGTAGTGCAAATATACAGCACTTTAACTTCTTTAACCATTCATGGGGGGAAGTTTGCATCGGCAGTATTCATACGCCCAGTTTTTCCAACAAACCCCGAATACCTTGCTTGCCCGTTACTTTCAACAGCACGATAAGGCTTTCTGATTATGTACAACTTTCAGCCGAAGTAGCAATACCTCAAGTAGGCGTCATACCGGCATGGATTGCCGGTATCCAGAGCACAAGGATGTGAAAAATGGCTTCGTTTAAATACAGGAGTTTACA
>JBAQEN010000364.1:0-1560 GCA_049286765.1 Methylococcaceae bacterium | reverse complement strand
CCTTAAGAAAGTGTCCGGTTTTAGTTGACCATTACAGTCATTTTGGGCTCAGTTTAATTGGCCATTAACAAAGGTAGCAAATTGGCAAAAGGCCAGTACTTGGCTGCGCTTGAGTTGTTTGCGCAATACTACTTTTCCATTTGTATCCACACTGTATACTTGAAAAAACGTTTTTTGCAATGTCTAAACCAACTGCCGTAATATTCATGGCGGATTCCTCTTCTTCTTTTAAGTGGTTGTGTTACTCTTCAACTTTGGCATATCGCGATGCCGTTGGGAAGGGGAGGAATCCATACCATTATCCTATGAACAGCATTTTTCAGTAGCAATTAAAGCATACTCGCAGCATTAAGATAATTTATAATCGCGTTTTTACCTATTTTTGTAAAAAATAAATTATGGCAACTAAAATTAATACCCCTCTACCTGTCGAGGTTGAAGCAGGAGCAAAATACTCATGGTGTAGCCGTGGGTTCAGCCAGACAATGCCGTTATGTGACCATTCACATAGAGAGCTTTCAGATAAAAAATCCATTAAGTTCGTGGCTGATGAAACCAAAACACTCTATCTATGCGGCTGCTCAGAAACAAAAACTCCGCCCTACTGTGACGGTAGCAATAACTGCAAGGAGATCTGATGGCTATAGAAATTGAACATAAATTTTTACTCGCAAATGATGATTGGAGGCAGCACATATTCCACTCAGTAAGATATCGACAGGGCTATTTAAGCTCCCAAGCCAGCAGTTCTATCAGGATCAGGATAAGCGATGAACGTGCTTGGCTAAATATAAAAAGTGCAACAATCGGCACACATAGGCACGAATATGAATATGAAATTCCACTGCCTGACGCAACCGAAATCATCAACAATCTTTGTAAAAAGCCATTAATAGAAAAAACCCGCAATTTTGTAATTGATAATGGCAATACTTGGGAAATAGACGAATTTGATGGCACCAATAAAGGGCTGTGTGTCGCTGAAATTGAATTATCCGAAATGGGCAAATCTTTTGTGAAACCACCCTGGTTAGGTAAAGAAGTCACCCATGATTTGCGTTATTACAACAATAATCTAGCTGTTTACCCTTATTCAGAATGGCGAGATAAATTAAATATTTCATAGGCCTATTGATAATTCAGGCATTTTGCTCTATATTTGCCGTATGAAAAAAACAACTATTGTTGCATTATTACTACTATCCTCTCAATGTTTTGCAGAGAGCTTGAATGACTCCCTACAGAACATCGAGTCTGAGTGGGCGTCTATTTACTACCGTACACCTAAACAAAAACGGGAAGTTGCATATAATCGCCTACTTGATAAGACGATAAACTTATCCAGGCAATTTCCTGGAAATGCTGAGCCATTCATTTGGGAGGCCATTATCAAAGCAACGAATGCCGATCACCAGGATCCAGTTTCAGCACTTGAAGCCATACATGAGGCGCGCGATTTACTACTCAAAGCAATTCAAATAAATCCACAGGCAATGAATGGATCCGCTTATGTTACTTTAGGCACGCTTTATTACATGACGCCTAAATGGCCTATTGCAT
>JBAQEN010000363.1:0-12077 GCA_049286765.1 Methylococcaceae bacterium | reverse complement strand
GGCAAAGGGTTGGATTTCAAATCTGACCCAATCAGACCGGGCGCGGGGGGGTGTTCAATAAAATCTTATTGACGGGCGTTAAACGTGGGGCTATTCTTAACTTGTCGTCTAAATGGCGGCACTGAATTGGCGTTCAGGTTTAACACGGCATATAAGCCGCTTACGCGGTTTTTTTATGTGCAAAATCTCAGCTTATTTTGTCGGGCTGAGTGAGGCAGCCGCAAGGCTGGCCGGTTCGTGTTACCGGTACGCCAACTTCACTTAGTCCGGCACCTGATTGGCGTTAGGTGTCGGTTAATCTATTAACACGGAGATACCACAATGAACACAACCACCCAATCCCAAAACTTTGCAGTTACCGTTTCTATCGACAAAACGGCGGCATTGCTGGCCGGTATCGATGAATACGGTCCACGATCTGTAGCTATCAAGCCCTCACAACTTAGCCCCAAGCAGCGTGAAACCCTGGAGTTTAGCCGGGATTATCTTTTAAACGAGGTTAGCAGCAATGGAAACTAACAAAACAGATCAAAAACAATTAACCGTTGATTTTAGCCACCGGATTACGCCGCTTTCAAATGATAAATTTGTTAGCTTAGAAGATACGGTTTACACAATGGCGAACCAGGCGACAGCCGTTCTTAATGTGCTGTCTGACCAGTTTATAACAATTGACGGTGAAAGCCAGAATAGAGCCTCAGATAATATTATCTTTTGGACTATTGAAGCGGCAATTAAGGAAATTGAGGACATAAAGCAGGTTATTAGGGCGTATCGCAAAGCAGACTTGGAGGACAACAAAGACCAGGCATAAAAAACTCCACATTAACGTCCACATTATCGGCTTGGCGCAAATCTGCCCCAAGCCGAGGATGAATCAGAATCATCTAACAAAATGGCCGGGTAACACCGGCTTTTTTGTGTTCAGCATTTCAAAATTGGACCGCGAAGTTTAACCAGCGCAATTATGCGTTCGTAGCGCTGAAAAAGTGAAGTGTGATTTTTTCACATCACTAATAAGTGAGATTTTCTCACTTTTAAAGAAGGGTGGCGTTTAAAACGCGACCCTTAGTGGCAAAGGGTGCTTTTTTAAAAAGCACCCCTAACAAAGCCGGTTTTTTATGTCTGTTGATCACTTAAAAAAATAGGCAAGTTTTGCGGTTTATTATGGCTTGTTGTACTTATTTGCCGTTGTTTATAATACAATATTTATAAGGCAAAATATGGAGAAAATGACAATGAACCCGAAAGAACTGATTGTAAAATGCTATGCGAAGCAAGAAGAAGGTGAGTGGGTGGCTGTGTGTTTAGATTTTTGCTTGGCGACACAAGGCGACTCACTGAATGAGGTGAAGCGCAAGCTGGAAGAACAAATTTCGTTTTATGTTGAAGAGGCGTTTCAAGATAAAGAGTATGGCAGTCAACTACTGGGCAGACGCGCTCCAGTAACACAGTGGCTCGAATATTATTTTATCCGGTTTACCAACATGATTCACCACAAAGCCAGCGTTGTTTTTGATGAAATGATACCCCTTCGTCTTGCATGAGTGGGGAATACCCGCCTATCACATGCAAAGAATTGAAGGCGATATTGGCTTATATGGGGTTTGCCTTCGACACACAAAAAGGCTCTCATGAGCAATGGGTTTTGATTAAGGACAAAAGGAAGTACAAGGTAACTGTCGATTGTCCCAAAGCCCCTTTTTCACAGACTCTTATCAAAAGCATGGCAGAACAAGCCGGGGTAAAGAAAAAGGATTTTTACCGGATTCTCAAGCAACTTTAGCCGCTAACCAAGCGGCTTTTTTGTGCCTAAAATTCAAGCAAGTGTTGCGGTTTTTTATGATGATTTATTTTCAACTGCAACGTGAGTGCAACGTGAAGCAAAAATAGGCACTTAAAAAAGGGGTTGTTATTGCCTAAGTGCTTGTTTTATATGGTGGCGATAGGTGGACTTGAACCACCGACCCCGGGGTTATGAATCCCGTGCTCTAACCAGCTGAGCTATATCGCCTTCAAGAGGCTCTTTGTAAAGAGCGGAAATTATAAATATCCGCTCTAGTTTTGTCAAACGTTGAATCTAAAATGCACGACATCGCCGTCCTTAACTATGTAATCCTTGCCTTCAAGCCGCCATTTTCCGGCATCTTTAGCACCCTGCTCTCCCTTATTATCTATAAAATCCTGATAGGAAATGACTTCAGCCCGGATAAAACCCTTTTCAAAATCACTATGAATAACTCCCGCTGCTTGTGGCGCTGTTGCTCCAACAGGAATTGTCCAAGCCCTGACTTCTTTGACTCCCGCAGTAAAATAAGTGGCCAGATTCAGTAGCGTATAACCCGCCCTGACTACTCGATTCAGTCCAGGTTCTTCCAATCCCAAATCGTCCAGAAACTCTTTTTTTTCATCTTCATCCAACTGGGCTATTTCAGCCTCTATGGCCGCGCAGATCGGTACAACCATTGCGCCTTCTTTGTCAGCAAGCGCTTGTACCTTATCCAACAAGGGATTATTTTCAAAACCGTCATCCTGGACATTGGCAATATACATCGTGGGTTTGAGTGTCATTAAACAAAGATCTTTGATCAGGGCTTTTTCATCAGAGGTCAAAGGCAATGTCCGCGCCGGCTCACCCGCATCCAGTTGCCTAAAAATTTGCTCTAAAACCTGCTTTTTCGCCAACTCTTCTTTGTTACCTGTTCTAGCCACCTTGGTCGCACGTAACAAGGCCTTTTCAACCGAAGCCATATCAGCGAGCGCCAATTCAGTGTTAATCACTTCAATATCTGAAATTGGATCAATTTTCCCTGCGACATGAACTACATTATCATCTTGAAAGCAGCGTACAACATGAGCTATGGCATCAGTTTCCCGAATATTCGCCAAAAATTTATTGCCTAAGCCCTCCCCTTTTGATGCCCCGGCAACCAGTCCGGCTATATCAACAAACTCAATGGTTGTTGGCAGCACACGTTCAGGTTTGACAATTTCTGCAAGCTTTTCCATGCGGCTATCGGGCACTGGCACGACGCCAACATTGGGATCAATCGTGCAGAAGGGGTAATTTTCAGCGGCTATTTTTGCTTTAGTTAATGCATTAAACAGGGTTGATTTACCGACATTGGGTAAACCAACGATTCCACAATACAAAGCCATAGAGTTCTCTTGAGAGTTTTAGATTAAAAAAGTGAATTACAGCCAGATTATCAGGCCGAAACAAATTATGTAATTATACTAGCTATCGCTTATATCTAAACATCTAAAACACTTGAGGTACTCACAAAAAGTATAAATGCGGGTTAGACGTCCTACAAAATCATCAAGTAATCCCATTATTTCTGTTGAATCAAACCAAGCGTTCTTTCAGGCAATTTTTCGGTAGTCGCTCCTTCCATATGCAGCCGTGCGTCTTCATGTACCGTTGTCAAAAAGTTAATTAACCGTATCTCTTGCTGTATTTTTTGTTCAAGGTCTTCGGCTTCCCACATTTGATTCAATAAATGTTTCGCATGATGATGAATGGTGAAAGCAACCGCTTCGGGCAGATGCGTATAACTCGCCAGGATTGACCGCTTAAGCTGATCCAGTGAAGTCAAATACTGTTTATAGTCCTTAATATCCTGTTTACATTTGGTTTTAAACATGGACAGCTCGGCGTCATTTTTAGTCCGTAGCAGGGTGATTTCATGCTCCAACTGAACACTTTTCTTTTTTAACTCAGTTTCCAGCGCTTTATCAGCCAGCACGCGAGCGTTTTTGAGTTTGACTTGCTGATCTTGATTAGCTTTCTTCCATTGTAGATTTTCATCCTGGATCGAATGAAAAAGCTTAAGTAAAGTAAAAATACAGCTTTTAATTGTTGCCATTTGCTAAACAATAGTGGCTATTTTTTTCTGCAATTCTAATAAAGCTTCAACATCCTGTTGATCCCGACACTGAACATTTTCTTGTCGTAATTGCAGATAAGTCGTTTTAGATAACAGTTGTTTCATCATCAGCAAATCTTTATCGATGGCATTCGATAAAGACTTTATATGTTGCCGATTATTAGCACCTAACAACCGTTTTCGCTTGACTTCATTAAAATAATTAATTTGCAGTTTCCTTAAATAATACAGTTGCTTAAGATGATCCTGTTGGGCCTGAATAAACAATAGCCGACGTTGCAAGCGCTGTTTGGCGGAAAAATACTCGAAACAGGAAACGATGACGAGCTTAATAATGACCGATAATCCTGACATCAGTAACATGGCAAACGCACTTAACAGTGTGATTAAGCCGACCTGGGTCATTAACTCAGGCAGCCCGGGCACAGCCAGCCATTGCAACGGGTCTACCGATATAAACACGGCAAATGAAGCGAACATTAATAATAGAGCAAATCTAATAATCAAAATGGCAACTGGAGTTTTCAATTTCACTGATCGGTATTGTACCCAATTTTTTATCAAAAGCCTTAACACCCAGTACTGACCATATCTTAAAAACCCCATCGCCTTAATCGTACTGCAAGCTTGCGAGGATGTAAGGTATAATGTGAGGCTATTTAATTTCACTCAAGTTGCAATGATGGCCCAGTTTTTTGAAATACATCCGGAAAATCCGCAGCTGCGACTGATCCATCGGGCGGTGGAAATCATTCGCAAGGGTGGCGTTATTACTTATCCGACCGATTCATCTTATGCGCTTGCTTGCCATATCGGCGATAAACAAGCGCTGGATAAGATACGGCGGATCAGACAGCTGGATGATAAACACAATTTCACCCTGGTGTGCAAAGACCTGACGCAAGTATCGATGTTCACCAAAATTAGTAATGATGCCTATCGGACAATTAAAGCGTTAACGCCGGGGCCTTTTACTTTCATTCTGGATGCTACGCGCGAAGTGCCGCGCAGGCTACAACACCCCAGGAAAAAAACCATAGGCATACGCATTCCCAATCATCCCGTTGCTAAATTGTTGCTTCAGGAACTGGGAGAAGCTTTGTTTAGTTCCACCCTGGTATTACCTGGGGAAAGTGAGGCCATGTCCGATCCTTTCGATATCAGAAACAAGCTTGAACATGAGCTGGATCTAGTGATTGATGCTGGCATTATTGAATATGAAGAGACGACGATGATCGAGTTTTCCAGTAATGGTGCAGAAATTATCAGACAGGGCAAAGGTCTTGCTCCTATGCTGGATTGATAGAGAGGATACGACATGATGGATGAATTAACCTTAATACAGCGCATAGTGGTTTGGGTATTACCGGTCATTTTTGCGATTACTGTGCATGAAGTGGCGCACGGTTGGGTAGCAAAAAAATACGGTGATAATACAGCCTCTAGTCTGGGACGGTTAACCTTAAACCCTATAAAGCATATAGATTGGTTTGGAACCATTATCCTTCCAGGACTTTTACTAATGACTGGCACAGGTTTTATTTTTGGTTGGGCAAAGCCGGTGCCTGTTGATCCTCGGAATTTCAAAAATCCATTGCATGATATGGCCATAGTGGCTTTGGCTGGACCTGTTTCAAATTTGTTGATGGCGCTCGCCTGGGCATTAGTCACCCGTTTAGGCGTTACCATCGGTGCAGGAACTGAAGCTATCTCATTACCGTTGATTTATACAGGTGTTGCGGGTATTTCGATTAATCTGGTTTTGGCATTGATTAACTTATTGCCGATTCCACCGCTAGATGGCAGCCGTATTTTGACCGGTATTTTACCGAGTTACTGGGCGTGGCAATATAATCGTCTGGAGCGGTACGGTTTTATTATTTTATTATTGTTGTTATATACGAATCTGTTAGGTGCAATTTTAGCTTATCCGATGTTTATCGCTCAGAAAGTATTTTTTTCTATTGCCGGGTTGTGATTTTTCAAATTTTCATACTATCGGGCACCTCTATTAATTCAATTTTGAATATTGGTGATTATAAATTTCAATGACTTATATTCATCAATATTATGAAAAAAGCAATTTTTAGAGGTTACCTATACATTGGGAATCGTTTTTTGGATGTTAATGTAGTTTGGCTTTGTGTTTACGTAGTTCGACACAAACGGTTGCAGTATGAGCGATAACATAACAGCTGCAGTTATGGAGCAAGTACCAGCCTTTGCAATAGTCAATGGAGCGCCTTTTAATCAACTGCCGGATGATCTTTATATTCCACCGGATGCATTGGAAGTATTCCTTGACTTATTTGAAGGGCCGCTGGATTTATTACTGTATTTGATCAGAAGGCAGAATCTGGATATTGTAAACATTCCTATCGCCCAGATTACTCATCAATACATCACCTATATTCAAATAATGGGTGAATTAAATCTGGAATTGGCGGCGGAATATCTGGTTATGGCGGCGCTATTGGCAGAATTAAAGTCAAGAATGCTGTTGCCGAGACAGTCTGAAGAAGACGATGACGAAGAGGACCCAAGAGCAACATTAATTCGCAGATTACAGGAATATGAGTGCATCAAGACCGCCTCCGAAGAGATCGATTTATTGCCCAGAGTTGAACGTGATATATTTGCCATAGATGTCGATGTATCTTCATTAAATATCGAACAACAGTTACCTGATATTCAATTAAGAGATATGTTACTGGCATTGCATGATGTCCTTAAACGAGTTGACCAACTTAGCCACCATCAAATTACCAAAGAAGCATTATCAGTCCGTGAACGAATGGCAACCATTTTGGAAATCCTTAAAGGAGAAAATAGTCTCCTTTTCGCGCAATTATTTATTCGAAAAGAAGGCCGACCCGGAGTCGTCGTCTCATTTCTGGCCATCCTCGAACTCGCAAAAGAAGGACTCATCGAAATCATCCAGTCAGAACCCTTTACCGAAATACGAATCAGAAACGCCAGTTTCGCCTCCGTCGAAGCAGATAACTAAACCACTTGTGCAGCCTAATGTTATTGGTTTAAACTCGACTATACATCATGAGCCCTTCGGCTACGCTCAGGAGAGCCCCTTCGGCTACGCTCAGGAGAGCTCTGTCGAAAAACGGCCTATTGCGACGATCAGGCTTCGCCCCTACGCCAAGGATCTCCTGAGCGCAGCTGAAGGACTCAGGGCAAGGCGTAGGCAGTTAAAATCAATAATATTAAACATACCATCCCCAGAAACTGAACAACCTGAAGTCCACGTGAAAACCAAGCGTATAGTTGAAGCTATTTTATTTGCTGCCAAACGCCCTATGACAGCTAAACAAGTACAGCAAGTTTTTCCTGAACTGGAACAACCGGAGTTGCAGGAGATACAAGCGGCAATAGCGGCGATTTCTGAGGATTATAAATTTCGACCCATTGAATTAAAACAGGTAGCTAGTGGCTACCGTTTTCAGGTTAAGCAGGATTTGTCACGCTGGGTATCAAGGTTGTTTGATGAAAAACCCCCAAAATACTCACGCGCGCTGCTGGAAACACTGGCAATCATTGCTTACAGGCAACCCGTCACACGCGGTGATATTGAAGATATACGCGGCGTCAGTGTCAGTTCAAGTATTATCCAGACTTTACTTGAACGTGAGTGGGTGAGAATAGTTGGACACAAGGAAGTGCCCGGCAGACCCGGTTTATATGGCACGACCAAACAATTTCTGGATTATTTTAATATTACATCATTAAATGAACTACCGTCTTTGCAGGAAATTCAAACTCTTGAAGGGTCGATAGATAACACGCAACAACCTATGCAGGTAACGAGTGAAAAGCAAGAAACTAACTTACGGTTCATCGAAGCAGCCGGGCAATTCGCCGAAGAGAACAAACCAGTCACCGAAACAACAGCGTAATAATCAGGAAAGAAATACGCCGAACGAAACAGACTATAAACAGGCGAAAAGTTCATCAAAACAGTCGAGTGAACTCAAAACATCGAAAAAAGTCGGCAACAATCAGGCAGACGTTGGTGAACGCATTCAAAAAGTACTGGCACGGGGCGGTGTTGGCTCCAGAAGAGAAATTGAACGCTGGATAGATGAAGGTCGACTAAAACTCAATGGTAATCCTGTTAAATTGGGTGATCGATTGAAAGCAGGTGATCATCTACAACTCAATGAGCGGGTTGTTCATTGGGAAAAATTTGCCGAGCAGCCGACCAGAGTGCTGCTCTATCACAAACCCACAGGCGAAGTAGTGACGCGCCGTGATCCGGAAGGCAGACCGGTGGTGTTCACGCAATTGCCAAAACTGGCCACAGCCCGCTGGATTGCTGTCGGCAGGCTGGATATCAATACGTCGGGATTGTTGCTGGTTACCAATAATGGCGAACTGGCTAATCGATTGATGCATCCGTCAACCCAAGTGGAGCGTGAATATGCCGTACGCATTTTAGGCGATGTATCTGACCTAACGCTGGAAAAACTCAAGCAAGGTGTAGAGCTTGAGGATGGTAAAGCCAAATTCGATGCAATCCGGTTTTTTGGTGGTGAAGGCGCCAATAAATGGTATCACGTAATCGTAAGCGAAGGACGCAACAGGCTGGTAAGGCGCTTATGGGAATCTCAGGAAATCGTCGTTAGTCGTTTAATGCGTGTTCGTTACGGACCTGTTGTATTACCAGAACGTTTAAAAGCTCGTACTTTCTATGAGTTGACTGATAAAGAGCTGGATTTGTTATTTGAATTTGCAGGCTTGGAAAGAACAGAGCCGACAATAACAACGGCCAAGCCAGAACTTAAAAGTCATACGTCCAGAAAAAGATAGCTATGTAACCTCAGTTCGGGATAGCTTATCATTTAGTCAAGAGATACTATTTGAAGCCCTATCTAATGCTGATAGACTTTTATCTGTTTTGCAGTAGAGCATATAGATGCAACAACCTCGCTGCATATCTAAGGCGCAGTAACTGTCGATCACAAACCAGCGATCCGTTTATTCTCCTTTCAAACTCTTCAACGATAGTTAGCACTGCCCGATTTAAAATGTTGAACTGAAAATCAAGAACTGACTTTAATATGAAATATTCTTCATATTTCGAGTAAGGTCAATCTGTATCCATGGTTTTTTAAATTTGAGCCTATTAGCGAAGAGCGGTTAATTATGACATTGAGAAAACATCAATTTTATGGTGTAATGCTGGCGTTTTACGTCTTAATGCGCCTCTTGTTTTCGTGTGTCTAACATAAGGGGATGGTTTCGCCGCAACTTGTTTTGGAGAGTAGGCTTCAACTATGCGATTTACTATTAAAAACGGTTTAGACCTACCCATAACGGGGGGTCCTAAACAAATTATTGAGGATGGCAACAAGGTTAATTCTGTTGCGATTCTAGGGATTGATTATGTAGGCATGAAACCTACCATGATGGTGAGTGAGGGGGATACGGTAAAGCTGGGCCAGACAGTTTTCACTGACAAAAAAAATCCTGGTTGTGCGTTTACTGCACCGGGTGCGGGTGTTGTTAGAGCTATTAATCGTGGCGCTAAACGGGCATTACAATCGGTTGTTATTGAACTAAAAGGTTCTGCACAGGTATCGTTCAACAAATACAAAGAATCCGAACTCAGCGATTTAAATGCTGAACAGGTTAGAGAAAATCTGGTGGCCTCGGGTTTGTGGACCACGATAAGGACGCGTCCTTATGGCAAAACGCCTGCTATCGACAGTAAACCGAGTTCCATTTTTGTTTCGGCAATCGATACCAGGCCTCTAGCGGCAGATCCTGCCGTGGTTATAAGAACGCGTTCCAACGATTTTAATAATGGTTTGGCGGTAATTGCCAAGCTGAGTGAGGGTAAAACTTATGTTTGTAAAGCGGCGGGCGCGGATATTGTTACTGGTAATGTCGCAACTGTAGCCGAGTTTTCAGGTCCGCATCCTGCCGGCTTGCCGAGTACCCACATTCATTTTATTGATCCGGTCAATATCAATAAATTTGTCTGGCATCTGGATTACCAGGCAGTCATAGCAATCGGTGCGTTATTCACCACCGGTAAATTGAATATCGAAAGAGTGGTCTCATTAGCAGGCCCTACGGTAAAAAACCCAAGATTAATCCGCACTCGCGTTGGCGCTAATATTAATGATCTGGTTGCAGGTGAGTTAATAGACGACATTGAAAGCCGGGTGATTTCAGGTTCTGTATTGTACGGACATACGGCGGCTGATTGGGCTGCCTATCTAGGCTGCTACCACAACCAGGTATCTGCGCTGCAAGAAGGGCGTGCCAGGGAGTTGTTTGGCTGGATTGTGCCGGGCAAAGACAAATATTCAGCGCTTAATGTTTATACCTCCAGTGTTGATCGTAAAAATAATCGTCTGTTTCCATTAACAACGGATAAAAACGGAAGTAACAGAGCGATTGTGCCTGTTGGCGTTTATGAAACTGTCATGCCTATGGATATTTTGCCAACACCGTTACTGAAATCATTGGTTGTCGGTGATTCAGATCAGGCCCAATTATTAGGTTGTCTGGAACTTGATGAGGAAGATGTCTCCTTATTTACGTTTGTGGATCCAGGTAAACATGACTTCGGTCCTGTGCTGAGAGCGAATTTAACTAAAATTGAGAAGGAAGGATAATGTCGGCTAGAGAAATTTTAGACAGCATAGAGCCGCATTTTACAAAAGGCGGGCGCTTTGAAAAGTATTACGGTCTCTATGAGATGGTCGATACTTTCATTTATACACCGTCTGATGTAACACGCGGTTTCACGCATGTTCGTGATGGCAACGACCTGAAACGTACGATGACTTTTGTAGTCATAGCAACTTTTTTCTGTGTGTTAATGGCGATGTATAACACCGGGTATCAGGCTAATCATGCCTTGGAAGTCATGGGATTAGAGAAAATAGATAACTGGCGCAGTATCCCGATGATGATATTCGGGTACAGCACGATGAATCCATTTTCCAATCTGGTTCATGGCGCCTTGTACTTTTTACCTATTTACATCACCACATTGGCTGTTGGTGGTGTTTGGGAAGTATTGTTTGCCACGGTCCGCGGTCATGAAGTCAACGAAGGCTTTTTGGTTTCGTCGATGTTATATGCGTTGATTCTGCCCCCTGATATGCCATTATGGCAGGTCGCTCTGGGTATTTCATTCGGCATTGTTATCGGTAAGGAAGTATTCGGAGGAACCGGTAAAAACTTCCTGAATCCTGCATTGACCGGACGGGCATTTTTATACTTTGCTTATCCTGCGTCCATGACGGGAGATTCTATATGGGTGGCGGTAGATGGCTTTACACGGGCTACGCCTCTGGGTTTGGCGGCAAATGGCGGTCTTGACGCTGTTTATGCGGCTGATTACAGCTGGATACAGTCTTTCTTCGGCTTTGAGCCGGGTAGTCTTGGTGAAACATCAACCCTGGCCATATTAATTGGCGCAGCATTCCTGTTGTACACCCGGGTTGCATCGTATCGTATTATGGGCGGTGTGTTTATTGGTATGGTGCTAACCTCCTTGATGTTTAATATCATCGGCAGTGACACGAATCACATGTTTGCAGTGCCCTGGTACTGGCATTTAACCATGGGCGGCTTTGCCTTTGGCATGGTTTATATGGCAACTGATCCAGTGAGTGCGGCAATGACCGATACCGGTCGGTGGGTATTTGGAGGTTTGGTAGGGCTTATGACAGTTTTGATCAGAGTGGTTAATCCGGCGTTCCCGGAAGGTATTATGCTTGCCATTTTGTTCTCAAACATGTTTGCGCCGACGATTGATTACTTCGTCATTCAGGCCAATATCAGAAGAAGGATGAAACGTCATGCTTGATAAAAAAATGTCCTGTAAACACCTCGAAGGCATTTGTGCGGCGCTCGATAAAAATGAGCACTATCAAAAATTTAAAGCTTATAGAGATAAAGTGCTTGCCTTGGGTAATGATAGTTTAGAAAAGACTATTGCCATTGCGGTTTCGCTCTGTCTGGTTTGTGCGGTTCTGGTTTCATTTGCAGCGGTTGCCTTAAAACCGTTACAGGTAAACAACAAAGAAGCTGACATGAAAAAGAACATTCTTGATGTGGCCGGTTTGCTGGAAGAAGGTGCTGATATAAATGCAGCATTTGCAGAAAAAATTGAGGCAAAAATTGTTGATCTGGAAACAGGCGACTATGTTGAAA
>JBAQEN010000362.1:0-7152 GCA_049286765.1 Methylococcaceae bacterium | reverse complement strand
TCAAATAATCCGCCAAGTAAAGTAACATCGTTTAATTCCTGAAATTATCAACCAGAGCCGCCACTACATTCTCCATGCGTTGCGCTCTCGACCCTTTAATCAAAATCGTTTCATCGCCTTTCAGTTCTTGTTTTAGCGCATCAATCAAATCCTGCTGTGTTTCAAAAAACGTCGCTCCAGTGCCAAAGGCCCGCACAGTATTTTGTGCATCAGAACCAACGGCTAATAATCTTGTAACGCCACTGGCTTTAATAAGTTCGCCTATCTCTTCATGCATTTTTGGGCTTCTCGGCCCCAATTCCCCAAAAGCGCCCAAAACCAGCCAAGGCTTACCTGCGCAAGCAGCCAGCGCATCAAGACCCGCTTTCAGTGAGACGGCATTGGCGTTATAGGTATCGTCAATAATAATATTCCCCAAACGACTCACCAGAGGCTGCATTCGTCCTCTCACTGGTTGTACGCTTTCCAAACCCTGTTTAATCTGTTGCAGGCTTATGTCCAAAGCCAGGCATGCCGCCGTTGCCGCCAGAGCATTAACGACATTATGCCGTCCTGCCAGTGTTAACACGCTTTCAACAGTACCTTGCGCCGTAACCAATTTAAATGTTGTGGCAAACGCGTTATCCCGAATTTCTGTCTTGATGCACTTAGCAGTCACATCAGCTTTTTCATTCAAACCAAAACTTAGGGTTCTTCTGTCTCCTGCTATTGTTTTCCAGTAATCAAAATATTTATCATCCTGGTTAATAACGGCAACACCGTCCTTTTTAAGCGTCTGGATGATCTCCCCTTTTGCTTTGGCAACCCCGTCAAGATTGCCGAACCCTTCAATATGCGCGGCTCCCGCATTATTCAGGACAACTACATCAGACTGTGCATATTTACTCGTATAGGCAATTTCTCCTGGATGGTTAGCGCCCATTTCAATCACTGCATACTGATGTTGCTCATTCAAGCGCAATAGGGTTAAAGGCACGCCAATGTCATTATTCAAATTACCTTGCGTATAAAGCACATTGCTTTGTATGCTCAATATTGCTGCAACCATTTCTTTAACTGTCGTTTTGCCATTACTGCCGGTGATTCCAACAACGGCAACGGCTGCCTTTTGCCGCCAGGCGCCTGCCAATTCAGCTAATGCCAATCGCGTATCGTCAACAATAATATGCGGTATGGTTGCAGCAACACCTTCGTGAACAATGGCTGCAATAGCTCCCGCTTGTTCAGCCTGGGCTATAAAGTCATTACCGTCAAAGTTATGTCCTTTGATTGCAATATAAAGCTGCCCTGGCTTTATTCCCCGTGTATCTATACAAAACGAACTGATTGCAAGATCTTTCCCGACAAGTCTTCCCTGCACACACTCGGCACAATCACTCAAGAGCATTTCCATGATTAACCAATTCTCTTTTTTAATGCTTCAAGTACAACCCTGCTATCGCTAAATGCCTGTCTCTGCCCCTTGATCTCCTGATAATCTTCATGTCCTTTCCCGGCAATGACAATGCAATCATTTACAGCGGCTCTTGCTATTACGTTTTGTATCGCCTGCTCTCTGTCTTGAATCACTTCAACCTTACCCGAATTGCGTCCAATCGAACTGCAACCAGCCAAAATATCATTTACAATGTCTAAACCATTTTCAAAACGCGGATTATCATCGGTAATAATCACATAATCTGCTCTCTGCTCGGCAATGCGGCCCATTTGTGGACGCTTACCCTTGTCCCTGTTACCGCCACAACCAAAAACCAGCCATAAGGCTTGTTGACAATGTTTCCTCGTACTGGATAAAACCTTATCCAAGGCATCGGGTGTATGGGCATAATCCACAAAAATCAATGGCTGCCGCACACTGCCGCCAAAACGCTCCATACGGCCCATAACAGGCTTTAAATATTCAAACTTCTGCGCAGCCTTAGCCATTGAATCGCCCATGGCTAGCATGACAGCCAAAACGGTTAGAACATTTTCAGTATTAAAATCACCATAAAGCGTTACTTTTACCCGCTGACTATCGCCACGCCAGCGCACATCAAATTCCATCCCGTCTACTTTATGCCGTATATTGTCTGCGCTAACGCATTCGGCTAAAACCGACGTTTTTCCCTGAACACTGATTCCCCACACAACCACTCCTTTGGGTACTGCGGCAATAATCCGCTGGCTATAAGAGTCATCCAGATTCACTACCACAAACTTCAGGCCGGACTTGTTTAATATCGCCAATTTAGCCTGCAAGTAAGCATCCATCGTGCCGTGATAATCCAAATGATCGCGGCTGATATTGGTGAAGACCGCGCCTTTAAAATTAACGCCATTGACTCGACCCTGTTCCAAACCATGCGATGAAACCTCCATCGCAACTGCTTTCTTTTTTTCTTTCAGTAATTCAGCCAGTATTCTTTGTGTTTCCAGGGCATCAGGGGTGGTATTAAGCGTTTTCCTGAGCTTCCCCCACTCGCCCCAACCGAGTGTGCCGATAATTCCGCAGTCATCCAATAACTGACTCAAAAACTGACTGCAAGAAGTTTTGCCATTCGTACCGGTGATACCAATAACATCCATAGATCCGGAAGGATTGCCGTAAAAACGTGAGGCTATATCACCCAGCTTCAAACCCAGACCTTCAACTGCAATTATCGGCACAGAAGCAATCTGCTCAGCCAACTGCTTACTTTCCCCTGATGGGTCAAAAACAACTGCACAAGCACCCCTGTTGAGAGCCTGTTCAACATGTTCCAAACCATGCTGTCTAGCACCTGTCAGGGCAATAAATAAATTTCCCTCCGTAACCTCCCGACTATCCAGAGCTAGACCGCTTATCACGATGTCCTCTATCATTCCCAAGCCGGAGCTTGGCAATGATACAAATCCTTCCAATAAATCTTTCAACCTCATAAAGTGTGTTATGGGCTTTTCTGAGTCAATAAAACCGGCATCGTTTCTTCCTGATCCGGAGCCACTTCCAGTATCCTCAAAGCGCCCGCCATCACCTTGGAAAATACCGGAGCTGAAACCAGTCCGCCGTAGTACTGACCAGCAGAAGGTTCATCAATCATGACGACAATAATCAATCTCGGATCACTAGCAGGCGCCAATCCGGCAAAAACAGCGAAATAACTCTTCTCGGTATAACCTCTGGAACCGGCTTTTTTTACTGTACCGGTTTTACCTGCTGCACTGTAGCCGTCGACTCTGGCTTCATAAGCAGTACCATCTTTCATAAGCACGGTTTCCATCATTTTCCTGACTCTCTTGGCCGTTTTAGCTGAAAATACCCGGACCGCATCATCATCTTCTTCACGTTTCAACAAGCTCACTGAATGCAAAATGCCGTCATCAGCCAAGGCCGTGTAGGCTCTTGCCAGTTGCAACGCCGAACTATTCAAACCGTAGCCGAATGATAAAATTGCCCGGTCGAAATCATGCCATCTTTTATAATCCATCAAGGTGCCGCTGGCTTCACCTGGAAAGCCGGAACCAGTTGAAGTTCCAAAACCAAGCCGGTGATAAACTCCCCAAAAATATTTAGGGGGCATTTTTAATGCCATCATACTGACAGCAACATTACTCGATTTTTTTATTACATGCGTTAAATCCAGTGTGCCGTAATTATGTACATCCTTAACCGTATTACGTCCGATTTGATACGTTCCGTGCGTGGCAAACGTGGCGCCAGGACTTACATAACCACCCTCCAAAGCTGCTGCAACAACAAAGGGCTTAACCGTTGATCCGGGCTCAAATACATCGGTAAAGGCTCTGTTTCTGTACAAACTTTCTTTCAGACTACTTCTGGTATTCGGATTAAAAGATGGCTGGTTAACTGCCGCCAGAATTTCACCATTTCTTGCATCCAATACCACTAATGCCCCCGATTTGGCTCTGTTAGCACTGACTGCCAATTGCAACTCCCGATACGCCAGATATTGAATACGTTGATCAATACTTAGCTCGAGATTCTTTCCGGAAACAGGTTCTTTTATATTTTCAATATCATCAATAATTCGACGCTGTCCATCCCTGAGGACACGCTTGCTGCCTGAAATTCCTTTTAATAGTTTTTCATATCCTAACTCCATCCCTACCTGCCCAACATCATCTGCATTGGTAAAACCAACTAAATGCGCCGAAACACCGCCTGCAGGGTAAAAACGCTTGAATTCACGTTCAACATAAACGCCTGCCAGTTTTAACTCTTTTATCTGATCACCCAGCCCTGGGTTGATCCTTCTGGCGATATATGCAAAGGGTCTGAGTGGCTCTTCATTAAGTAATAATGATATCTTTTCTGCTGGTAAATTCAGCAACTCTTCCATTTTTCGGATTTTCAAAGCCCTTTCCTGATGAAAGTCATTCAATACCAGCGCCTTGTCAGAATCAGTCAGTTTTTCTATATTGTGCCGACTCCTGAATTCCTTTTCCCTTTGCTTGAGCTGAATCTTGTCGTCGGCTCTAAGCTCTCTGGGATTGATTGCAATAGACTCAACAGGTGTGCTCACAGCTAACGGCGCACCATTCCTATCCTTGATCATTCCCCTGTAAGCGGAAACAGATACATCATCTACCTGCCTCATATCACCCTGAGCTTTAAGAAACTGTTTATTCAGAACTTGCAAATCGACAGCACGGCCCATCAAAACCAGCATACAAGCCATCATAAAAAGAACTAGAAATTTTCTTCTCCCCGAGAAATCGTCTTCCGGTTTGCTTGCATTTCTTTTGGCTCGAAAATCTAACATTTACGGTTTTATATAAATAATTTTTTCGCGTAACGGCATGACCAGCTTTAGTTTTTCCCGGGCAACCAATTCAACTCGGTTCTGTTCCACCAGCATCATTTGTTCCAATTGCATTTGCCCCCACTCGACTTCATATTGATCCAATAATCTTTCCTGTTTTTGAATCTCAATAAACATCATACGTGAATAGTATTTGCTATAAATTACAGCGAGTGCCGATAATAAAAGCACTATTACCGCTGCACTCAAAAGCCGATTTATTAACACTTAACCTTCTCAGCGACTCGCATGATCGCACTTCTCGCTCTGGGATTTTCAGCAACTTCCTGCTCGCTCGCTTTTAACGCCTTGCCCACTTTCTTTAAAATGCCCTTAGTAATATCAGCTTCCTTGATCGGCAGCTTGCCGGGATTATACTTGGCACCGGATTCTTCTCTGATAAAGCGTTTTACAATCCTGTCTTCCAATGAATGAAAAGAAATCACTACCAATCGCCCTCCCGACCTCAAGACTCGTGTGGATTGCTGCAATACAGCCTTTAATTCATCCAATTCCTTGTTAATTTCTATACGTATCGCTTGAAACGTACGAGTTGCAGGATGTTTGTGCATGTCCCTTACAGGTATCGCATCTGTAATCAATTGCGCTAATTGTCTGGTTGTTGCAATAGGTGACTGTGCTCTTTTTTCGATTATTGCCCTCGCTATGCGCCGCGCAAAACGTTCCTCACCATAGTCAAACAAAACCTTAACCAGATCTTTTTCAGCAACGTTAGCCAGCCACTGTTCTGCAGTAGTACCCTTCTGGCTATCCATGCGCATATCCAGTGGTCCATCACGCAAAAAACTAAAACCTCTTTCGGAATTATCAAGTTGCGGCGATGAAACGCCCAAATCCACCAAAATGCCGTCGATTTTTTCAGTCATTCCTTCGACAGCAACGATACTTTCCAGCTCAGAAAAACGATTATGCTTCAGCTTAAACCGCTGATCCATAAGCATGGATTGTGCATAATCTGAATTAATCGCATCAGAATCACGATCAAAAGCCAGCAATTTTCCGTTTTGGCCCAGCAGATTCAAAATACCCTGACTATGCCCTCCACGTCCAAATGTACAATCGATATAAATACCATCATCTTTAATCGCCAACTGCTGCAGGGCTTTTTCATACATAACGGGTAAATGTTCCACTAACAAAACTCCCGTTTTAAAAAGATAAGGACCCTAGCTCTTCCAGACCTTCATTGTCATCACCATCTAACCATTGTTTCTCTTTGGCAGTCCAAGCATCTTCATTCCAGATTTCAAACTTATTAAGCTGACCGACCAGGACAATTTTTTTATCCATACTGGCAAATTTCCTGAGCTTTTCCGGTAGCAGCAACCTTCCCTGCCCATCCATTTCGCATTCTGATGCATTACCGATAACAAAACGTCTTAACTTGCCGGCCATTTTATTTAACGTAGGTAATTTACTGATCGTTTGCTCAAGTTTTTCCCATTCAGGCAGAGGATAAAGCCATAAACAACCGTTTTCTCCAACACATCGCTCATCTACAGCAACCGTCACAACCATTTGACGCTCGCAACAGTCTTGTAATTCTTCCCGGTAACGAGTTGGAATTGCAAGACGTCCCTTGTCGTCTAAATTGATTGAACTGATTCCTCGTAACAAAACCCACCCCAAATAACTCTAAAAAAAACCATTTCTTCCCACTTTTTTACCACTGGGATTTACTATAGATTCCAAACAGTGCTTAGTCAAGGATGATTTCAATTAAACACTTTCTTTTTTGACAATGACTTACATCACTCTTGAAAAAAGGAAAGACTGCATAAAAAATAGCAAAATAAATTCTATGCCTTATCAGAAAGTTGATTAATCTTGTTAAGGTAATGCTTGAGGTATAAACTCACGGAAACCAGCAGTATTTTTAATGCTGAAAAGGACAACGAGGAAGGAAATAACCGCACCATTGACACGGTTCAATACGTAATCTTGCATCTAACAATGACTATAGTGCTTGAGTACGCACACGCAATAATGAAGAAAGAGTCAGCCTGTAAGCCGGGTTCTGTCGAGAACAGCCATTCATCTAGGCTGCAAGTCACCTTACAGCTCAAGCAATCTACCCAGGAACCGCGCGGGCCACGCGTCTGTTCCTCTATTTGATCTTGCTCCGGGTGGGGTTTACCATGCCACTTCTGTTGCCAGTTGTGCGGTGCGCTCTTACCGCACCTTTTCACCCTTACCTATCATAAGGACAGGCGGTATATTTTCTGTGGCACTTTCCGTAGGCTCGCGCCTCCCAGGCGTTACCTGGCACCCTGCCCAATGGAGCCCGGACTTTCCTCCATTTTATCTTGACGATAAAACAGCGACTGCCCAGCTAACTCTTTCGGAG